>URNE01000309.1 GCA_900549045.1 uncultured bacterium
GATGGAGGTTTCGATTCCGGACGGCTTCAAAATTTCCGTTCACTGGAAGGAAATCGACGGCGCCGACTTCGTCAGGATTCAGGAAAAAAAGATTTGGAGATAATCATGGATTTCAACTGGACAAAAAAGGATCTGCTGAGCCTGTACGACCTCTCCGCGGAAGAGATTCTCTGCATTCTCGACACTGCGGCGGAGTTCAAAAAAGTCTCCCAGCGGAAAATCAAGAAGGTTCCCGCTCTGCGCGGAAAAACCGTTGTGAACCTGTTCGTCGAACCGAGCACGCGCACGCGCACCTCCTTTGAGCTTGCGGAACAGCGCCTTTCCGCCGACATCATCAACATTCAGGCGGACTCCAGCAGTCTGCGCAAGGGGGAGTCGCTGCTCGACACGGTGAAGAACATCGAAGCGCTGCAGGTTGACCTGATTGTCATGCGCCACCCCGCTGCCGGAGCTCCGAATTTCCTCGCTCCGCTGGTCCGCCCCGGCATCGTCAATGCGGGCGACGGCGCGCACAGCCACCCGACTCAGGCGCTTCTCGACCTCTTCACGATCCGCGAGAAAAAAGGTTCCTTCAAGGGACTCAACGTTTCGATTATCGGCGACATTCTGCACAGTCGCGTCGCCCGGAGCAACATGTGGGGGCTCCTCAAACTCGGCGCGAACGTCACGCTCGCCGGCCCCTCCACGCTCACCCCGACGATGTTCGAGAAGGTCGGAGTCCGGGTTTGTCACAACATGAAAGATGCGCTTGAAGGCGCGGATGTGGTGAACCTGCTCCGCATTCAGCACGAACGCCAGCGCGCGGGATTCTTCCCGAGCGTCGGTGAATATTCCAAAGTCTACGGACTGAACGCCGGAACGGAAAAGTATCTGAAACCGGATGCCCTGATTATGCATCCGGGGCCGATCAACCGCGGAGTCGAACTTGATTCCGAACTCGCCGACGGACCTCGGTCCGTCATTCTCGAACAGGTAACCAACGGACTCGCCGTTCGCATGGCGGTTCTCTTCCTCGTAGCGGGGTGCTTGAAATGAATTACATCTTTGAAAACGCCAGAGTCATCGACCCGGTTCAAAACCTCGATTCCGTCACCGACATCGCCGTGTGCGACGGCCGGATTGCCGATCCCGCGCACGTGAAGGATGCCGAGCGCATCGACCTCACGGGCAAAGTCCTGACTCCGGGCTTCGTCGATCTTCACGTTCATCTGCGTCATCCCGGCAACACTGCGGCGGAGACGATCCGCACGGGAACGATGGCGGCCGCCGCGGGCGGTTTCACCTCAATCGTCGCAATGCCGAACACTTCCCCCTGCGCGGACAACCCGGGCACGATCCACTACGTCCTCACCCACGCGGAAAACGAGGGCGTTGTCAAGGTCCTCCCCTGCGGCGCAATGACGAAGAACATCGAAGGCAGGGAAATGTCCGGAATCGGATCGCTCAAAGCCGCCGGAGCGGTCGCGCTTTCCGATGACGGACGCTGCGTGCAGGACAACCTGCTCATGCGCCACATCGTCCATTATGCCAAGACCTTTGATCTGCCGATCCTCGACCATTGCGGCGACAAATCCCTCGAAGCCGAAGGCGTGATGAACGAAGGTCAGTGGTCGGTTCTTCTCGGCATGAAGGGAATGCCCGGCGCGGCGGAGGAACTCATGATCTACCGCGACATCATCCTCTCACGCCTTACCGGCTGGAAGATCCACATGCAGCACGTCAGCGCGAAAGAGAGCGTCAAGATTCTGCGTCAGGCGCGCCGCGAAGGCATCCGCGTCTCCGGCGAAGCGACGCCGCACCACATCGCGCTCACCGACGTCGAAATCAAGAAATTCAACTCGAACTACAAGATGAATCCGCCGCTTCGTTCGGAAGAGGACCGTCAGGCCGTTCTCGAGGGGCTCGCGGACGACACGCTGACCGTCATCGCAACCGACCACGCGCCGCACACCATGACCGCGAAGATGGTGGAGTTCGACTACGCGCCGTTCGGCATCATCGGACTCGAAACCGCGTTCCAGATCTGCTGTACGGAGCTGGTGCACAAGGGCGTTCTCTCGCTCCCGCACCTGATCTCCAAGCTCACCAAAGGTCCGGCGGAAGTGCTCGGGCTCGACATCGGGAATCTGAAAACCGGCAACCCGGCCGACATCACGATTCTCGACGTCGACCGCGACAATGTCATCGATCCTGCCTCCTTCAAGTCCAAATCGCGCAACACGCCGTTCGGCGGCTACAAGGCGAAGGGCTGCGTCGTCGGAACTCTCGTAAACGGAAAATTCGTTCATAAAACTTTTTGAGGAATAACCATGGACACCAAAAACTGGAGACTGGAAACCATTGCTGTTCAGGCGGGCTACGAGCCTGAAAACGGCGGACCGCGCGTGCAGCCGCTCGTGCAGAGCACAACCTACAAGTACAATGACGCACAGAGCGTCGCAGACCTCTTCGACCTGAAGCGCGAAGGGTTCTTCTACACCCGCCTCGGCAGCCCGACGGTGGACTGTTTCGAGAAGAAAGTCGCCGCGCTGGAAGGCGGCGTCATGGCGGTCGGAACGAGTTCGGGACAGAACGCAAATGCGCTTTCGATCATGAACATCGCGCGCTGCGGCGACCACATCGTCGCGGTTTCGAGTCTGTACGGCGGAACGGTTTCGCTGTTCTCGAATACGCTGAAGAAGACGGGAATCAACTTCACGTTCATCTCGCCGGAATCGACGGAGGCGGAGATCGAGGCGGCGATCCGCCCCGGCACGAAGGCACTGTTCGCGGAGATGCTGGCGAATCCCGCCCTGATTGTTCTGGATGTCGAGAAGTTCGCACGGGTCGCGCACAAGCACGGCATTCCGTTGATTGTCGACAACACGTTCCCGACCCCGTATCTGTGCCGTCCGTTCGATTTCGGTGCGGACATCGTGACCCACTCCACGACGAAGTATCTGGACGGTCACGCGACGAGTGTGGGCGGCATGATTGTGGAGAAGGGCGGGTTTGACTGGAGGAACGGGAAGTTCCCGGAGTTCGTCGATCCGGATGAGAGCTATCACGGTACGGTTTATACGCGCGACTTCCCGGCCGCGCCGTATTCTGTGAAGCTCCGTGTGCAGTGGATCCGCGACCTGGGCAGCGGCATGGCGCCGTTCAACGCGTTCCTTTCGATGATGGGGGCGGAGACGCTTCACGTGCGCATGGACCGTCATTGTTCGAATGCTCTGACGCTGGCGAAACATCTTCAGCAGCACCCGAAAGTCGGTTGGGTGAACTATCCGGGTCTTCCGGACAACAGGGAATACGCGCTGGCGCGGAAGTATCTGAAGGGCTGCAGCGGCGTGTTCTGTTTCGGGGTGAAGGGCGGCGTCGCGGCTGGCGAGCGCGTGATGAATTCGTTGAAAGTTGCGGCGATTGCGGTGCATGTCGCGGATTTGCGGACATGTGTTCTTCATCCGGCGAGCATGACGCATCGTCAGCTGAGTGAATCCGAGCTGATTGCCGCTGGAGTTTCCCCGGACATGATCCGGGTTTCGGTCGGACTTGAGCATATCGACGATCTGATCGCCGATTTTGACCAGGCTCTCGCCCAGGCGTAAAGATACGAAGAGAAAAAGCTTGAGCCCGTTCCGCAGACCTGCGGAACGGGCTCAAATATTTTTAGTGTCAGCAAAGAGATTAATTATCGGGAACAAGTTCATTATAGATGACAACTTTCCCTGTCGGGCGGATGACAATCGGAAAATAATTCCCAAGCCCCT
>URNE01000310.1 GCA_900549045.1 uncultured bacterium
GAAGATCAACGCCTCCCTGACTTCGAAGAAAGATTTCGGACGCGAATATGCGGATCTCGCTGCAGACGGGAGCAATCATACGCTTGCCGGATATATTTTCCTGCCCGAAGACGATACGCTGAAGATCAACATCTTTGCAGACGGCAACGGCAATATCGACATCCGCAATATCCGTCTTGAGCCGTTCGCAGCCGGAGATCTGACGCTTGAAATCAGCGACAAGGCGTCGCCGTTCTGGGGACCGCAATGGGCATATCGCAATACAAAATACAAATTCGGATATGTCGACGCGGACGACCACATCGATGGGGGGAAAGCTCTGCGCATCCGTCCCGAAGGGGGAAAAGCGGCGATCTTCCAGTCCTTCCATTTTCCCGTTCTTCCCGGCAAGAATTATGAGATGACGTTCTGGCTCAAAGCGTCGGCGGATGTGCGCGCTGTTCTTCATGTCGACGGCTGGGTCAACGGCGAAGGTGTGCGTCACTGGTACAAAACCGCGGGCGTCCGTCTTGGCAAGGAATGGCAGGAATTCAAACTCGCTTTCACCTCGCCGGAGGATAACTGCTACCGCGGGATGATGTGTCTGAAAATCGCTCTCCCGGACGGTGCGGAGTTTGTGGATCTGAAACAGTGCGAGCTCAAGGAGGTCAAATGAAGTTTCTTCTTTCCGCGCTTCTTGCTCTTCCGGTTTTCGCTTTTGCGGAAAATCTGGTGCACGACGGCAGTTTTGAACTCGGCGGAGTTGACTGGACGAAGCTCCGGTATACCACGCCGCGTCAGGAGGCGGACTGCCGCTACATCGCCCCCGTTCTTGACCGTTCGACCAAAGTCGACGGCGCGCAGAGCATCCGTTACGACAATCCGAAGGGGGAACCCTGCATTTTGCGCACGACGGACGTCGCCGTGACGCCCGGCAAACCGTATACGCTCAGTTTTTACGCGAAAAGTTCCAAACCGGTGAAACTGCGTTATCTGCCGATTTCGGTGATCCGCAAGATCGTCGACGGACGCCCCGCGCGCGACGGGGCCTGGTTCAATCCGTCGCGCTATGTTGCGCTGAACTCCGAATGGACCCGTCACTCGTTCACCTTCACGCCGCCGGAGGGGCACGATTCCATTCTTCTGGACTTCCTCTGGGGGGAGGGGAACGATGCGACGGTCTGGTTTGACGCGATTCAGATTGAGCCGGGCGAAAAAGCGACTCCGTACCAGCCGATGCGCGATATGGAATTCACGCTTGATGCCGGCCGCCATTATCGCATCGACGGCGACAAGCCGCTGACTTATTCGCTGAAAGGCGTCAATTACGGCAAAGCGGACAAAACCGTGGAGTTCACGCTTACCGACCGCGATGATTACACTGGAAAAACACTCGGTTCCCGCAAAGTCTCCCTGACCGTTCCGGCCGGGCGTACAGCGGAAAAGAGCTTCACGGTTCCCGACCGTCCGTACGGCATTTATTCCGTTGCGGGCGAGTACCGCGACGGAAATTCAACAGTTCCGCTCATGCCGTATCTTTATGGAATCGCAGGCGGATTCGAGCCGAGGGCGTTTGACCCCGACCGCGATTATGTGACCGGAGTCGAAGAATGTTTCGGATTCGGTTTCCCGAATATCAACGGAGGAAAGGCGTTCCTGACTCTCTTTGAAACCGACGAGGCGGAATTCAACCGTTTCTTCCGCAATCACGGCTACAGTTTTCTCCGCATCGGCAATGGAACTTACCGCATCTTTGAATGGAAGACCGTGGAGCCGGAGAAAGGCAAATTCGACTTCCGTCTTGCGGACCGGCTGGTGAATCAGCGCATCCGGCAGGGCTACACGCTGATGGGAGTGCTTGGAAACGTTCTGACGACGCCCTATCTTCCGGAGTGGCTATTGAAGCGCGCGGAAATCAGCAAAACCATGCGCATTCACAGAGCCAAAGCCGTCATGCCGGATCTCAACGACTGGCGCGAATATGTCCGCGCGGTGGTTTCGCACTTCAAAGGGCGCATCCGCTACTGGGAGATTCTCAACGAGGCGAATCTGACCAACACGCCGGAACAGTTCGTTCAGCTGGCGAAGATCGCGTTCGAGGAATGCCGCAAGATCGATCCGTCGATCCGCGTCGTTTCCCCGAACGTCACCGGCGACCTCGGCGGCGATATGGGGAAGTTCCTGGAAGAATTCGGCAGACTCGGCGGCTACAATTATACGGACATCGTTTCGTTTCACCCGTATTCTTCCCGCGAAGAGCGTTCGCCGTATCCGGCCCCGAAAGCGATTCGTGACATCCGGAAGATCGTTGACAAGTACCGCAAGGGACTTCCGCTTTGGAACACGGAGCTTTATTATCTGCGCGAGGTGAACAGCGGAGAGGACGGCATGACCAACGCCAAAGTCGCCGCCCGCGACTTCGTCCGCCGTTCTCTGCTCGACCTCGGTGAGAATGTGCGGCAGGATATGCTTCTGCACGCTCAGACGGCTTTCCGTCCGGACCGCAACCCGAAGTATGGCTACGACCCGTTCCGCACGGTCCGCCGTCTGATTCCGAGTGACATCTATGTGGCTGTCAACGGATTCGCCCGTCTGATGGACGGCGCCGTTTCCGCCGGAAAACTTGCGACGCCGCGCGGCGTTTCGATGTATCTCTACACACTTCGTGACGGAACCGCGGCGGCCGGACTCTGGAACAGCACGCCCAACCGGAAATTTACGGTCGATTTTGCCGAACCGGAAACGCTGGAAGTTTTCGATGTCTTCGGCAACCCGGTTGCAGTCTCTCCGAAGATGCCGCTTGGACGGGACCCGTATTACATCCGCGGCAAAAAGGGAATGGAAGTTTTGCGCCGTGCTCTTTCCGCCTCGAAGATTCTTCCGGAAGTCGGATTTGAGCTGACCCGCGCCCGCTGGTTTGCGAAGAATGGGAAGCCCGCGCTTGCACTGGAATTCCGCAGCGCTCTGGAGGAACAGAACCTGCGAATCCGTCCGCTTTCGCTTCCCGAAGGCGTGAAGTCTGCAAAAACGGGCGCAATGAAACTCCGGGTTCCGGCGGAGCGGACTGCGGTCCTTCTGATTCCGGTTGAAGCGGCGTCGCGGATTCTTCCCGGCGGCAAACTCCGTCTGATGATCTATGACGGGAAAGAGCCGCGGAATGTTGAGGTCCCTGTTGAGGAACAGCGTTTTATCCGTTCGGGGGAAAGTGCCTCTCTGGAGCGCGTAACCGCCGGAAAAGCCGCCGCAGACGATCCGTTCCAGGCGGAATTCCGTGCTTCTGCAACAGATGACGCGTTCCGTCTGGATGTGCGGATCCGGGATTCCGTGCGCGGCGGATCCTGCGTTCCGGACTTTTGGGAAGGGGATTGTCTGGAGTTCTATTTCGACCGCTCCCCGTTGGCGGATATTGAGCGCCGCGAGTATCGCAAGGATACGTTCCGCCTGTTCCTTTCCGCCGGAGCCGACGGCAAGCCGGCGCGTCTGGATGTCCTGGGGGATGTGAATCCTTCGAACATCCGCTGGAGCGCGTCGGATACTCCGTCCGGCTGGACTGCGCACCTTGAACTCCCGTGGAGTGAGCTCCGTCTTCCGGTTAACTCTCCGGTTTCGTTTGATGTTTCTGCGGATGACAACAACGGAACGGCACGCCGTCTTCAGAAAACCTGGAGCGGCACGGTCTACAATCATCGGTACCGCCATAACTTCGGTTTCTGGATTCAGAAAAAGTAAAATAAAAAAAAAATTCCCCGGCGGCTTTGAGAAGAATGCCG
>URNE01000311.1 GCA_900549045.1 uncultured bacterium
AAGAATGACACAATCGCCGCTCTTTGCACCGCTCCGGGAGGTGCTCTGGCCATTATCCGCATCTCCGGCCCCGACGCTCTTGAAGCCTCAAAACGGGTCTGGACTTCCCGGAAACCGCTCTCGCCGGAACATCCGCGCGTGCTGGCTTTCGGCTATACTCTGCGCGACGACGGAGCCCGGGGAGAAACCTGCATGGCTGTCTTCATGCCCGGCCCCGCAAGCTACACCGGTGAAGATGTTGTGGAAATCCAGTGCCACGGCGGCGAATACGCGCCGCGCGCCCTTCTCGAACGGATCTTCCGCACCGGACTCGTCCGCTGCGCCGAGCCGGGCGAATTCACCAGGCGCGCATTCCTCAACGGCAAACTCGACCTGACGCAGGCGGAAGCTGTCGCCGACCTCATTTCCGCCAAATCCGAATCTGCCGGACGCCTCGCCGAACGCCAGCTCTCCGGAGCCCTCGGCGACCGGGTCCGCTCGATTTCCGAAACACTCTACCACCTGCTCGCGGAAATCGAATCGCGTCTCGACTTTCCTGAAGAGAATCTCGACTGGAAACCCTGCGATGAACTTCTCGCGACCGTCGATGCCGTCCGCGCCGAACTGGCAAAACTGCTCTCCGGACGCGAGTCCTCCGCGATCCTGCGCGACGGAGTCCGCCTTGTCATTGCCGGTTCACCGAACGTGGGCAAATCAAGCCTTCTGAACCGTCTTCTCGGCTATGACCGCGCGATTGTTTCGGACATTCCCGGCACCACGCGTGACACGCTCCGGGAATCCGCCAGCATCCGCGGAATCCGGGTTGAACTGACCGACACCGCGGGCATCCGCGAAAATGCCGCCGATGCGGTCGAAGGCATGGGAATCGAGCGCTCCAAGAGTTCGCTGAATCTGGCGGAAATTGTTTTCTGGATTCTGGATGCAGCCGCCGACCCCGCCGCCGATCTCCGCAAGCTGGAGGAGACTGTCCCCCCGCAGGCGGATGTGATCGCGGTCTGGAACAAAACAGACCTCCTTCCCTCCGGATTCCGTCCGCCCGCATGCCGGCATAAGAGCGTTGCCGTTTCGGCGAAAACGGGCAACGGCATCCCGGAGCTCCTGGAATTGTTCGAACAGTCGGTCTGGAAAAACGGCGACCGTTCCGAACCGGAGTGCGCCGTCTCCCTGCGTCACGCCCGCGCGCTGGAGGAGGCGGACACTGCACTCCTGCACACGCGCGGGGAAATCGAACATGAATTCTACGAATTAGCCGCGAGCAATCTGCGCCTCGCCGTCGCCTCGATCGCCTCCATCACAGGGGAATCCGCAACGCCGGACGTCCTGGAGGATATCTTCTCACGCTTCTGCATCGGAAAGTGAGTTCAGAATGGAAAATTTCATCATACATTCCCTTCGTGAACATCCGGAGAAACTGGAACGTTTTATCGACAGCTTCTCCTCGAACTGGGGCAATCTGGAAATTTGCTGTGATTGCATGACCTCCGCGCTGACCGCCGCGGGGCCTCTTCCGCAATGGTCCCTGGCGGAAACTCCGGACCACACGGTTGTCGGCGGAGCCCGTCCCGGCTCCGCCTGATTGGGCATCTGGCATCGGAGAGCCTCCGTCCGGGCTATGCGGAACTTTTCTGCTGCACCGACCACATCGGCTACTACGAGAAATCCGGATTCGAGTTCATCGGACTCGGTCATCACCCCTGGGGCGAGACCTCCCGCGTCTACCGCAAAAAGCTTTCCCTGCGGAGTCACTCCGCGTGATTCTTGAGAAAAGCGAAAACAGCGTCGCCAAGCTGAGCGGCGCCCGAATATGCGGGATGAACCAGGTTGCGCTGGCGGCGAACCTCCAGCGGAATGGAGACTCCGGAAGGAATCCTGCCCGAACGGGAATTCACGGCTTGCGGCTTCGAACGGTTCATATTGTTCACCGTGTCGAGAGAAACATTCGACGGGACAATGTAGATTCCGTCCGATTCACGGTTTCGGAAAGCGGCGATGTATTTTTTGACCGCAATCATCGCACTCCGCTTGTAGCGGTCGCGGTTCGTCCGGATTCCGTAATTGGCGCCGGCGGCGTCCTGATCGCGGCTCGGCGGAGGAACAAGCATAATCCCGATCTTCGGCGCGGGAGATACGGCCCGGATCACTGAAATCATGCGCTCCAACTGCGAAATCGAACCCGCGCTACGCGTCTCGGCGTCCGCATCATCCCGCGCTCCGAACAGAGCGTTCGTGCCGAGCTGAATGAACACCCAGTCCGGCGGAACCGCATAGCCGTGACGCTTCAGGTAATCCGAAAAACTCAAAGCTTTCCCGTTCCAGAACGGGTTGCCGAGCGTATACAGCCCCGTATACGCGATCGTTTCCGGATCCTCCGCAACACCGCCCGGCGTCTTCGACAGAATTCCCCTGGTCTTCTGCGGCGCCATCATTCCGGATTCGAGCGAACAGGCGATTTCTCCGTCGAAAGTTCCCGCGGAATTCCGGGTCAGTTCCGCCGTCTGAATCTTGAACACGGCATCGCCAAAACGGTACGTTGTCGCGCCGTTGATCACCGGAACAGATTTCACGCCGGAAACGGCAAAATGATAACGGACAACCGAATTCGTTATGAACGACCACGCGACAAAACCGCCGTACCCCTCGTGGCGGTTCGCCGGACTGAAACGGGTGCGGGAACCGTACAGCGTCACGGAAAGTTTGCCGTCCGCAGCCGCATTTTCGAGCAGAGTCTGCGTGATGATTCCGCCCTCCATAATCGAATCGCCGATGAACAGAGCCCTGATGTTTCCCGCGCCGTCGCCCGTCCGCACCGTTGTTTTCGCCTCGGCGAGCTTGCGGTATGCGGCGTCGCGGCTGTATGCGGTCAGAGTCAGGGTCGCGGAGCCGGTTTTCTCCGCGGTGATCTTCAACCGTTCGTTCTGCTGAACGGCGCCGGCAAGAGTTCCGGAAACATCCAGACTGTACCGGTTGTCTTCAAGAAAAAGATTGTCAAAGTAAACGTTGATTTCCCTCCCCGGAACCGCATAGATTTCCGGCGGAAGGATGATTTCCGTCTCAGGCTCCGGCGATTCTTTTCGCGGAGCGGCTTCTTCGAGCCGTCTTTCCAGAGATTCCATTTTCGCTTCAAGCTCCCGAAGTTCCCGCGGGACCCGTTCAAGACGCGGGGCTCCGCCCGAAAAGGATCCGGTGTTCGTCCCCAGCTTCTGAAAAGCGCCATTCTTCAGCGAACCGACCCAGCGGATATCCGCTTCCCCCGGAGGAACCGCCCCCTCATGCCAGAAATAGAAGCGCGAGCCGAGTCCCCCGAACTGAATCAGCACAAACTTTCCGGCGGAAACGTGAAGCGTATTCCGCAGCCGGATCACCGTAACTTCTTTCTCACCCTTCCCACGAAACCTTCCGGAGGCAGAGGGAGACGGCAGCTTTGACGGAACTTCAGAATCCGTTATATATATGGAATAAGAGGTTCCGGCGACAGGGCTGGCGGCGTAGAGCTCTATCCGATCGAACTCAACTCCTTCCTTTGCGGTTACCGGAATTGCCGGACCGAACACGGGAAACGCGGGGTTGCACGCATAAGACGCCGGGCCTCTGCGGAGTCCGGCGACTGTTTCATCTTTGACTTCCACGGACTGCTGAAACGCACAGCCCGCACAGAAAAGCAGAGCGGCTGCAAAACAGAAAAATTTCTTCATCCTGCTATTATCTCCTTTGCGGTAAAATAA
>URNE01000312.1 GCA_900549045.1 uncultured bacterium
TCAATGTTTCGCGCACGTCGGCACCGACAAACTTCTCCGCGATTGGAAGCTGTGTGAAGCTCAAGGTGCTTTGGATGGCATTTCCCGGAGCCGACTTCTCTGTCGCCGCCGCTCTTCCCGCTCTGAAACGCGTCACCGTGCTCGCCGCGGATGAAGTCGCTGCGGAAAAGGCGTTCGCGGGGAAGAAAATTCACATTTACTTCACAAAGTAAAGAGAGATCGTCTGCGGATTCCGGATGCCATATCCGCATGCTTCAGTTTTCCGCCGCCCGGGGATTGCTCCTTGGCGGCGGAACTCTTTATCGGCCGCTTCATCAGGTTTGGAGAACTGGAGTGTCCGGAAAAGAGAATAGCCGGGCTGAAAGAGAAGGCCGGAGGTGTTCGCCGCATCGCTTTTCGTCCCGTTTCCCTGCGCGGCGGCATTTTTTCTGTTTTTCTGATCGTTGTGTTTAGCAGGTTTGCTCAGCCGGAACGGCGTATTTTTCATTTTTTGTTTTCTTCGGAATTGCATTTCCGGAATGTTGTATTATATTAGTTAGGAAACGAAATAACAGGAGGTGCGGAAATGCCTTTACCGGAGCGTGATCTGATCGGACACATCATACATCTTTCGCGCAGTATCGAGCGTTTATGCGATGAAGCGTCGAGGGCGACCGGAGTGACCGGGAGCCAGGCGCGGCTGCTGGTTTTTCTCTCCATCGTGTCCGGCGAGCAGGATATTTTCCAGAAGGATATTGAAGAGGAATTCAGTGTGCGTCCGTCTTCCGTGACCGCACAGCTGCAGGCTCTGGAACGGCAGGGATTCATCCGGCGCGACAGCGTTTCCAGTGATGCGCGGCTGAAAAAAATCGTTCTGACGGACAAAGCCCGTGAAGTGCGGAAGAAAATAACGGGAATTCACCGTGGACTCCTTCGCAGGCTTCAGGGAGCTTCAATCGTTCATGCAGATTTGCAGAGGGCTGACCGAACGGGCGTCTCAACTCTGACTTTTCAACAAAAACGACAGACGGACAACACGGCTGTTTTTTATTTGTCAAAACAGTTCGTTTCCTAACTAACATAAAATGGAGACTGATATATGGTAAGAATTCGACACAGGAGCAAGAGGGGCGCGGAGGCGGCTTTCTAGCTGAATGCGGAGCCTGGGAAAAACGTGCTGCTGTCCGGAACGTTCAACCGCTGGGATATGCGGCACGGAATTGTGATGAAGGATCAAGACGGAAACGGGACTTACACCTGCGTCCTTGAGCTTGAGCCCGGAATCTACGAGTACTGTTTTGTCGTGGACGGGTTTTGGGCGGCGGATCGCGAAAATGAACGGTTCGTCTTCAATGAATTCGGGACGAGAAACAGCGTTTTCGAAATTTAACTTTGAGGTGAAATATGATTCTCTGCAACAGAAAAATGATGACCGCTCTGCTTTGCGCGACGGTCGTGTGGAGCGCACGCGCGGCGGCCGTCCTGCCGGCTGTGCGCGTGGAAAAAGTCGGTGAAATCTCGCGCACAGAGGCGAAAACCTACGTCGGGACGGTGCACGGTTCCGAGACCGTCGATATCGTCGCCCGCATTAACGGCGTGATGTGGAAGTCGGCATTCAAGGAAGGTTCGATTGTCCGGAAAGGCGACCTGCTCTTTCAGATTGAGGACACGATCTAGCGTGAAAATGTCAATGCCGCCCATGCCGCGCTCGACCAGAACCAGGCGGAATTGAATTATGCCGCGAAGGAAAAGGCGCGGTATGAAAAACTTTACAAATCAAGCGCGACCGCGCAGACCACGTATGAGAACGCCATCCGCACGTTCAAGGTCAGTGAAGCCAAGACTTTGGAGGCGAAAGCAAAGCTGGTTCTCGCGGAGAACGACCTTTCGTATACAAAAATCCGCGCGCCTCTTTCGGGGCGCATCGGACGCAATGTCTACAGCGAAGGCAACTACATCACGCCGGAAAAAGGGACGCTTGCGACCATTGTCCAGTTCGACCCCATTGAAGTCCGCTTTGCCATGAGCGAGGCGGATTTCTTCAAATACAGCAAAAACGGAACGCTTGCTTCCGACGGGCTTGAAATCATCCGCGCGGACTCTTCCGCTGGTTCAATATCGGACTGGACTGGACGCGCAGCACTTATCTGGCGGTCGGCGGGCTGCTGGTGCGGAGAATGGTTCTGACGGTTATTCTCTTCGCCGCAATCCTCTTCTGCAACTGGTTCTTCTTCCAGCGCCTGCCGTCCGCCTTCCTTCCGTCGGAAGACAAAGGAACGGTTTTCTGCGATGTGACGCTTCCTCCTGGAGCGACGCTTCCCCGCACCCGCGCCGTGCTGAATGAACTGGAGGCGCTGATCAAAGATCATCCGGCGATTGCGCACATTCTCGCGGTTCCCGGACGGAGCCTCACCTCCGGTGAAGGCGAAAACCTCGGCATGATGATTCTTTCGTTGAAACCATGGGGTGAACGTTCCGCCGAGGACGCACAGATCGCAAATGTTCAGCGGGAGATCATCCGGCGCAGCAGAAGCATTGCGGATGCAAGCGTCAACGTCTTTGTTCCACCCGCCATTATGGGTCTTGGTACAACAGGCGGTGTTTCGTTCGCGCTTCAGGCGACCGGAAATCAGACGCCGCAGGAGATTGCACAGACGGCAAACGGCATTGTCGCCCGGCTGATGGAAAGCGGGAAGGCGGTTTACGCTTTCACCACTTTCGACGCCTCCACGCCGATGCTTTACCTTGACATCAACCGCGAAAAGGCGGAGGCGATGAGCGTTCCGGTGAACTCGATATTCACCGCTCTTCAGAGCCAGCTCGGTTCGTACTACATCAACGACTTCAACAAATACGGCAAAACGTACAAAGTCAAAATGCAGCTTGCGCCGGAGCTGCGCGAAAACCGGAACATCATCGACTAGCTCCACGTTACGGCATCGGACGGAAGCGAGGTGCCGCTGAGCGCAATCGCATCATTGAAGTGGACGCTCGGCCCGCGGCAGGTGGAGCGGTTCAACATGTTCCCTTCCGCCTCCATCAGCACGCAGAGCATCCCCTCCGTCAGCTCCGGAGAGATGATGAAGACTGTTGAACGCATTGTGCGGGAAAATCT
Organism: uncultured bacterium; assembly: GCA_900549045.1. Lineage (GTDB taxonomy): Bacteria > Verrucomicrobiota > Lentisphaeria > Victivallales > UBA1829 > UBA1829. The sequence continues at coordinate 3,095 of URNE01000312.1, forward strand.
GTCGAAGGAGTGGCAGATCAGCTGGACCGACATGAGTTATCAGGAGAGCCGGAACGAAGGAAAAATTGTCAACCTGCTGATGATTTCCCTTCTGGTCGCGTACCTGTTCCTGGTTGCGCAGTATGAAAGCTGGACCATGCCGGTTTCGGTGATGCTTTCCGTCGCGACGGCGACGCTCGGAGCGATCTTTGCTCTGCAGTTTTCCGGAATGGCGCTGAACATCTACTGCCAGCTCGGTCTGCTGATGCTGATCGGCCTGACTGCGAAAACCGCGATTCTGATGGTTGAGTTTTCCAAGCAGGAGCGCGAAAACGGCGCGTCCATTGCGGACGCCGCGCTGAACGGCATGCGCGTCCGCTTCCGTTCGGTGATGATGACGGCGCTTTCGTTTGTGATCGGCGTGTTTCCGATGGTGACCGCGAGCGGTGCGGGAGCGGGAAGCCGGCAGGCGATCGGCGTGACGACTTTCTGGGGAATGCTGCTTGCAACAATTCTCGGAATGATGTTCATCCCCGGACTTTATTCAATCTTCCAGCGCATGGCGGAATTCGTCTGCCGGAAGAAAAAATGAATTCTGCGGTGTTTTGCAGCGGCGGTTCTGTCCACTCTGTCCGCCGTCTGCAAAACG
>URNE01000313.1 GCA_900549045.1 uncultured bacterium
CGGGGGGACGTACTTTTTCATAAAGGCTCCTTTCGCTGAATCAGTGTTACTGACATCTCTTTTCGTGTTTTGTTCTAAAGCTGTGCCGTGAGGTATTATGAATTCCGAATCTCACCTTGTCCTTCCGGAAATCGGCGATGTGCCGGAGTTTCCCGTGTCGGAACTGAAAGAAAGCGACTGGGGCGACGGGCTGGTCGTGCGCACTCCGAACTGGCTGGGCGACGCCGTTATGGCGATTCCCGCGATGCTTGAACTCCGGGGCGTGATTCCCCCGTTCTGCGGTCTTTTCGTGCTCTGCCCCAAAGGATTCGCTCCCGTGTTTGAATCTCTTGATTTTATTGACCGCGTTCTGCCGCTCTCGAATCCCCACGCCTTTATGACGGCGGAGGAGCGCCGGTCCGTGAACCGTCTCCATGCGGGCGCCGCGGTGATTTTCAACAACTCTTTCCGCGATGCGCTTGATCTGCGTCTCGCGCGGATTCCAAAGCTCTTCGGAGCGAAAGCGCGGTTCCGTTCGTGGCTCCTCACCCGTTCGTTCGAATTCCCGAAACGGCGCGATTTTGAATTGAACAAGCCGCATCAGGCGGCAAAATACATGGCGATTGCGCGCGCACTCGGAGGAAAGCCGTGGAACGGAATCATGCCGGAATTCAAAACGAATCTTCTGCCGGAAATCTGTCCGCCCGAACTCACACGGTTCTGCCGCAACCCGAAAATTCTCGTCATTGCCGGCGGCGCGGCGTACGGTGCGGCAAAGCGGTGGCCCTCGGAAAATTTCCGGGAGATTACGCGCCGCTGGATTGCTGAAGGCGGTTTCGCCGCAGCCGTCGGTTCGCAGAAGGAGCGTCCGATTGCGGATGAAATTCTTGCGGGGCTCGACTCCAGCCGCTGCTGGAACGCCGCCGGAAAGACCTCGATGGACGGTCTGATTTATCTGCTGAAACATGCGGAAATGTGCGTGGCGAACGACAGCGGCGTCATGCATCTTGCGGCTGCGCTGGGCGTGCCCGGAGTGGCTCCGTTCGGGTGCACGGACCCCGCGGCGACCTCGCCGGTTTCCACAAACTGGAAGATCGCTTTCCGTAAAATCGAATGCTCACCCTGCTTCAAACGGGTCTGTCCGAAAGGGACAAAGGAGTGTTTCGCCTGCATTACGCCGGAGGTTGTGTGGAAAATGATGAAAACCGATTGAAATTTCACTCAACATGCGCTATTGTACCACAGAAAAAATTTAACCGGGAGATGAATCCATGGAAGAACAGCAGCATACCATTTCCGTTTTAGTCGCCAACAAATTCGGCGCGCTCGCGCGCATTGCCGGACTTTTCAGCGGACGCGGATACAACATCGAATCCCTTACGGTCAACCGCACGCACGACCCCGAGCTCTCCCGCATGACCATCGTCACCACCGGCAATGAAGCCGTGCTCGAACAGATCGAAAAACAGCTCGGAAAACTTGTCGACGTGGAATCTGTCGTTGAGCTCGACAGCACCGATTACGTGGAACGGGAACTCGTCCTCATCAAAGTCGTCGCGCCTTCCGAGCGCAGACCGGAAATCCTCAGTCTCGTCGATATATTCGGAGCAAAGATTCCGCTCGTGCTCAAGGACAAAATCGTCGTCGAGCTCTCCGGTTCCTCCGGCAAAGTCGAAAACTTCATTTCCCTGATTTCCGACTACGGAAAAATCGAAATCGCACGCAGCGGACGCACCGCAATTCCGAGAAAGTAAGGTCGCGCCCGTGTCCGCGGTGACCGTTTCTTTTGATTCCGGAACCCTTCTGCTGGATTTCGGAGACGTTCCGCCGCCGGGCGACACTCTCCCGTTTCTGCATTTCGATGAACGCGTAAACCTTTGGCGCGCAAACGCTTCGGATTACGCGCCTCTGCTGCGCATCCTTTATGCTGAAAAACGCGAAGTGCAGGACCGGGCAAAGGCGTATGCGGAACTGCCCGGTCTCGCTCTCTGCAACGGATTCAAGCCCATGCCGCATCAGGCGAAAGCCCTCGACGCATGGCTCAAAGCGAAGGGACGCGGACTCGTCGTCATGCCGACGGGATCGGGGAAGAGCTTTCTTGCCGTGCTCGCGATTCTTGCGGTCAAGCGTTCCGCCCTGGTGATCGCGCCGACGATCGACCTGGTGCAGCAGTGGGCTTCCTCGCTTCAGCGCGCGCTCGGAACGGAGGTCGGAATGCTCGGAGGAGGCTCAAAAGAGATCCGCGACATCACTGTCAGCACCTATGATTCCGCTGTCATCATGATGGAATACATCGGGAACCGCTTCGGAATCGTCGTTTACGATGAATGCCATCATCTGCCGGGACCCGTCAACCGCCTCGCCGCTTCCATGTGCCTGGCGCCCTACCGCCTCGGTCTCACAGCAACGCCCGAACGCGACGACGGCGGCGAAACCGTGATCTACCGTCTTGTCGGCCCTCCGGTTTGCGAAATTTTCATTGACGAACTCGAAGGGCGCGTCCTTTCACCGTATGAAACGCACCGCATCGCAGTTCCGCTCTCCCCGGAAGAGGCGGAGGAATACGAAACCGCACGTAAAATCTATACCGGATTCGTCCGCGCAAACGGCATCAATTTCAAGGCGCGCGACGGCTGGAGCCAGTTCATCATGATGACCGCACGGCGGCCGGGCGGACGCGCCGCGTTTGAAGCCTATCTGCGTCAGCGCGCAATCGCCCGCTGCGGCAAAGGCAAACTGGACGCAATCTGGCACATTCTGATCCGCCGCAAAACGGAACGCACCATTATTTTCACCGCCGACAACGACGCCGCGTACGCCATCGGCAACCACTTCTGCTTCCCCGTCATCACGCACAAAACAAAGGCCGGCGAGCGCAAAGAGTTCCTCGACCGCTTCCGGTCCGGAGAGTACCGCGTCCTCGTCACCAGCAAGGTTCTGAACGAAGGAGTCGACGTTCCGGAAGCAGCTGTCGGAATCGTCGTTTCGGGCAGCGGAAGCTCACGCGAACACGTCCAGCGGCTCGGGCGCATCCTGCGTGCATCGGAAGGCAAACAGGCGGAACTCTATGAACTCATCAGCGAGGGAACTTCGGAAGTTTACGTCAGCGACCGACGACGTCAGCACCGCGCCTACGAGGGCAAGGATTCGGGAATGGAGGCGGAGCCATGCTGACGAAAGACCTGCTCCGGTTCAAAACCGTTTCCGGACGCATTCATCCGCTGTTCATCGCGCCGGATGACCGCGCGCTGCTTGCGTTTGCCTCGAGCATCGTCAACACCTACCGCGATTCCCTGCGGTATCCGCGTTCGGAAATTCAGGAGTCGCTTGCGCCGCTCATCAACTCCCAGCGGGATCTGAAACTGGCAAAAGGAATTTTGAAACTCTACGACGATCTCTGCGGATACTCGGGCGATTCCGAAGCCGATTGCCCCGCGATGCGCCGCACGCTTTTCGCCACGGCCGCGCGGATGATGGATGCTCTGAAGAGCTCAGATTCCAGGCTGGATTTCCGCACGGATGTCTTCCGAGAAGCGGGGGAAACGGTGATTCCGCTTTCGGAGAATATTTATCCTGATCTTCCCGATTGCGAACAGCTCGTGAAGCTTCCGGACCTTACGCCGGAACAGCTGCTGGGGAAATACAACATCGCGCTTGCGCAGTCGCTCGTGCTCTTCGCGGAGTCCATAGATCTGACGATCGAGGAGCCGGACAGTGCGCGGATGCGGCGCTTTTTCAAAT
>URNE01000314.1 GCA_900549045.1 uncultured bacterium
GGTTACCATGCTCAAAGGCATCTCTCCGCTCGTATCGCCTGATCTTCTCAAAGCTCTTTGCGAAATGGGACACGGCGATGAAATCATTCTCTCCGACGCACACTTCCCCGCACGCACGCTCGGCGTCCCCGTCCTGCGTGCCGACGGCATTCCCGTTGCAGATCTGCTCGCGGGAATTCTGCCGCTGCTCGAACTGGACGCCTATGTCGATCACCCGGTCGCAATGATGGCTCCGGTTCCCGGCGATTCGCTCGACGGAGCGCTCATGGCGAAAGTCCACGCCCTTGTCCCGCCGGAAAAAATCGAACACGTCGAACGCTTCGCCTTCTACGAACGCGCACGCAAAGTCTTCGCCGTCGTCGTAACCGGAGAAACGGCAAAATACGGCAACATCCTCCTCAAAAAAGGAGTGACGCCGCTCGCGTAATCAAACACGGATGGCGCGAATCGACACAAAATAGTTCCGTTCGTCCATATCTTTTTCCCGTTTCGCAGGCTATATTGAAATCACCGCGTTATTTCAACCTGCGAAAGGAAATATCATGAACAGAACGGAACGGATGTTTGAAGATGCGTGCTCCATCTATGCGGAACACGGAGTCGACGTAAAAGAGGCTCTGCGCAAGCTCGACTCGGCAACGGTCGGAATTCATGCGTGGCAGGGCGACGACGTCGTCGGTTTTGAAAACACCGGACATGCACTCACCGGAGGCTGTCAGGTCACAGGAAACTATCCCGGACGCGCCCGCACTGCGGAGGAACTCCGCCAGGATCTCGATGAAGCGCTCGCCATGATTCCGGGACCGAACAAAATTGTCCTTCAGGGACACGAAGTCGACTCCATGATTCCGGGATGCGACCGCGATGCATTCACTATCGAAAACTTCTCCGGCTGGGCGGAGTGGGCCGTCGCGCGCAAACTCGGACTTGATCTCGCCCCCGCCTTCTACTCTCACCCGAAACTGGACCACGGGCTCTCACTCTCGCATCCCGACGCCGCCATCCGCAGATTCTGGATTGACCACGGCAAAGCGTGCCGCCGCATCGCCGCGGAGTTCGCCCGCCGCACCGGCGTCCGCTCCGTCTGCAACTTCTGGGCTCCCGACGGATTCAAAGACACCCCCGCCGACCGTCTGGCTCCGCGGCGCCGCCTCATGGAAAGCCTTGATGAAATTTTCGCCGATCCCGTCGATTCCGCACTCGTGCTCGACGCCGTCGAATCCAAACTCTTCGGCATCGGAACCGAAAGCTGCACCGTCGGCTCTCATGACTTCTATCTCACCTACGCGGCAAAACACAACAAGGCAATCTGCCTCGACATGGGACACTTCCACCCGACGGAATCCGTCGCCGACAAGCTCTCCGCGATTCTCGTTCAGCAGGGCTGCATCCTCCTTCACGTCAGCCGCGGCGTCCGCTGGGACAGCGATCATGTGATTGTCCAGAACGACGATCTTCTCAATCTCGGACGCGAAATCGCCGTCTGCGGAACCGGGCGCATTGAAATCGGACTGGATTACTTCGACGCAACCATCAACCGCGTCGGCGCGTGGGTCATCGGCGCGCAGAATATGCGCAAGGCGCTTCTCCGCGGCTTCCTCGAACCGGCGGAGGAAATCAAAGCCGCCGAAGCCGCATGGGATCTCACCGCGCGGCTGGCGCTTCAGGAAGAGGCGAAAACGCTTCCCTGGAACGCCGTCTGGAACTTCTACTGCGAACAGCACGGAATTCCCCCCGCAAATGCGATTCTCGCCCGCATCCGGGACTATGAAAAACGCGTTCAGTTCCCGCGCGGCAACTGAATCTCTTCAAATTCAAGAACGGAAAAGGACTCCGCCGGATTCAATTCGGCGGAGTCCTTGAATTTTCTGCCGGGCAGAGAAGGATCAATCCTCTTTCGCCTTGGCGTTGCGCTGACGGCGGCGATCCAGCTCGGCGAGGAGTTTCTTGCGGAGGCGGATGTTCTTCGGTGTAACTTCGACGTACTCGTCGTCCGCGATGTACTCCAGAGCCTCTTCCAGGCTCATCTTCTGAGCGGGAGCGATCTTGAGGTTGCGGTCGGAGCCGGCGGCGCGCATGTTGGAAAGGTGTTTTTCACGCTGGGCGTTGACTTCAATGTCGCCTTCCTTGCAGTGCTCGCCGAGAATCATGCCCTCGTAGGTATCCGTTCCGGGATCGATGAAGAAGGTTCCGCGCTGCTGCAGGCCGTCGATCGCGTAAGGGATCGCTTTGCCGGTGCCCATGCTGATGAGCACGCCGTTGGTCCTCTGCGGAATATCTCCCTTGAACGGAGCGTATTCGCAGAAACGGTGCGACATGATGGCCTCGCCGGCGGTTGCGGTCATGACCTTGCTGCGCAGTCCGATCAGACCGCGAGTCGGAATCTTGAATTCGAGAAGCTGACGGCTCATGTGCTGCTCCATCTTGATCATCTCGCCGCGGCGCACACCGACGAGCTCGATGACTTTTCCGGCGGAACCGTCGGGAACGTCAACCGTCAGGGTTTCGATCGGCTCGCACTTCACGCCGTCGATCTCTTTGTAAATGACGTGCGGCTGGGTGATGGTGAGTTCGTATCCCTCGCGGCGCATGTTTTCAATCAGAATGGAGATGTGGAGAACGCCGCGTCCGCTGACCTTGAAGCCGTCGTTGAGTTCCTCGACGCGCAGGGCGACGTCGCGCTCGGCTTCCTTGAGAAGACGCTCGCGGATGTGGCGGCTGCTGATGAATTTGCCTTCCTTGCCGAAGAACGGGGAGTCGTTGACGCGGAAAACCATAGAGATTGTGGGCTCGTCGATCGCGATCGGGGGCATGGCTTCGGGCGTATTGGCGTCGGCGATCGTATCGCCGATGTCAATGTCTTCAATGCCGACAATTGCGCAGATGTCGCCGCATTCGACCTGGGAAACGGTCTTGCGCTCGATGCCTTCGAAGGTGTAGACCTGTTTGATGGCAGCGGGAACGACTTTGCCGTCGCGTTTCACGACGGCGATGGGCTCGGATGTGTTGAGCACGCCGCGGTGCACGCGTCCGATGCCGATGCGGCCGACATAGTCGTTGTAGTCGAGCGTGGTGACCTGCATCTGGAGCGGACCTTCGTTCATCGGGGGCGCGGGGATGCAGTCGATCATCGCATCCATGAGAGGAAGAATCGAGTCGCGCTTGCCGTGTTCGAGGTCGGTGGTCGCCCAGCCGCTGCGTCCGCTGGCGTAGAGAAGCGGAAATTCGAGCTGTTCGTCATCCGCTCCGAGGTCGATGAAGAGATCGAAAATATCGTTGTGAACCTCGTTCGGACGGGCGTCGGGCCGGTCGATCTTGTTGATGACGACGATCGGTTTGAGTTTGAGTTTCAGGGCCTTGTCGAGCACGAAACGGGTCTGTGGAAGCGGACCTTCAGCCGAGTCGACGAGGAGAATCACGCCGTCCGCCATGTTCAGCACGCGCTCAACCTGTCCGCCGAAATCGCTGTGTCCCGGGGTGTCGATGATGTTGATTTTCGTATTGCGGTAACGCACGCTGATGTTCTTTGCCAGAATTGTGATCCCTCGTTCGCGTTCGAGATCGTTGCTGTCGAGGAAGCACTCGTGCATTTCCTGATTTTCGCGGAAGAGTTTGGACTGTTTGATGATCTCGTCAACGAGGGTTGTCTTGCCATGGTCGACGTGTGCGATGATGGCGATGTTTCTGATGTTCTGCATAAAACAATTCTTGGTTAAGGG
>URNE01000315.1 GCA_900549045.1 uncultured bacterium
TTTCACGCATGCCACCCGGGGACCCTACCCCGGAAAATTCCGCGGAGAGCTCTGGGACAAGGAGATGCTCCGGAAAACGCTCCGGCCCGTCGCGGATTTCCAGAAACGCCACAAGGCGCGCATCTACGTCGGCGAATTTTCCGCCCGTTCCAAGGCGGACGGCGCGGAGCGTTATCCGCGCGACTGCATCGAACTCTTCGAGGCATTCGGCTGGGATTGGACTTATCATTCTTTCCCGGAAGCCCCCACATAAAATAAAAAAAAAGAGTGGAGAGGAAACCGCCACGTCCCCTCCCCCGACAATCCGAGAAAACGTGTCCTGCTTGACGCTCTGAAACGCAACAAGTAAAAAACTTCTCAAAAAACACACGGAAAGCTACATTTTTCAAAAAAGAATGGAGCTTTTTCTTGTTTTTGCTGTCTAACGTGTTAAATTGCCAATGCTGACAGATCATCGGTGTTTTATAACATAAAGGAGAAAAACATGTCGATTCGTCTCATGCTTTTATGCGCGGCCGTCTGCGGAAGCACTCTCTTCTTCAACGCCTGCGCAACGAAGGAAGCCGTCCCGCCTCAACCCGAAAAGAAATCAACTCCGGTTCCGGTCAAAGCCGAAAAGAAACAGGCCCCGCTTCCGCGGAAAGCGGAAAAGAAGAATGCCCTGGTTCCGGTCGCCCCGGTAAACGGCGCTCAGGTTTCCCTTCTCAACGCCGGACAGAAAGCGTTTCTGAACATGCCGCGAGCCGAACGCACCGCATTCTTCGCCGATCCTGCAAAACGCAAACAGCTCAAAAAGAACGGATACTATCCCGAACCGGTCCGCCTCAAATGGAACTGGAACGGCAAAAACAATCCGGAATTCACCGTAACCGTCACCCGCGAACAGGACAAAACTCCGGTCTTCTCCGTCAAAACCAAAGAGACGGAAGCCGCTGTCTGGAACCTTGAGATCGCCCGCAACTACACATGGACCGTCTCCGCCGACGGCAAAACCGCTTCCGCGACCTTCAAAACGGAAGATCAGGCTCCGCGTCTGCTCCGCATCAAAGGCGTTCCGAACGTGCGCGACCTCGGCGGCCGCATCGGACTCGACGGCAAGCGCGTCAAACAGTCGCTCGTCTACCGCACGGCGGGACTGAACGACAATGCAAGCGAAGTCAAGTACACCCGCGACGAACTCTACGGCAAATACGGGGAAGCTCTCAAAGAGAAGGAAAAGAACCTTCTTGCGCAAATCGGCAATCTCCGCGAATTTCAGAAGAAGCCCGCGTCGCTCAACCTCGTCAGCATCAAACTCTCGCCCGAATGGAAAGTCTTCCTCATGAAGGGCAGCATCACCGCCCCGCCGGAAATTCCCTCCGCAATCCCCGCGGAATACAACGGCAAGAAACCGATCACCGTCAAACTGGATGCGAACGGCAAGTTCACCTTCCACAAGAGAATGGAAGAACCCGCAATCTTCATGCAGGAATTCAACGCCCCCGCCGACGGCTGGGCTGCAATCGGCTGCGGTGCAGACTGGTTCTGGAGCATCAGCATCAACGGCAAACTCGCATTCGACCGCGTCAAAGCCGGCAACGCCGTTCACCCGATTTCGGCGGAAAACTATCAGTTCCTCATCCCCGTCAAAGAGGGCAAAAACGTCCTTGCCGCAATGGTCTTCACCGGCGCGGATTCCTGGACCTGGTGCTGCTCTGACAAGGTCAAGAACTCCGTCCCGAAGATGCTTCAGACCACCATTGACAACAAGGAGCGCCATCTCCGCGAACTCTTCGCCGTCGTCAAGGAAATCAAGCCCGGAAAGAGCCGTCTCTCCCCGGCAACCCTGGATTACATGCTCAAGGAACTCGGAATCAAGAGCGACCTCGACCTCCGTTCTGACAGAGAGTGCTACGGCATGACCGGCTCCCCGCTCGGCAAAGACGTCACCTGGTTCCACATCTCCTCCGCCGCATACGGCGGAATGCAGAGCGACTGGGGCAGGGAAGCGTTCAAGCGCGACTTCCGCATCTTCCTTGATCCGAAGAACTATCCGATCGACTTCCACTGCATCGCCGGACAGGATCGCACGGGTGCGCTTGCATTCATCCTGAACGGTCTGCTCGGAGTTTCCGAAGAGGAGCTTTACAAGGACTGGGAAGCCACCGGTTTCTGGAATCCGGATCCGCACTTCAACCACAAGAACCGCTTCGATCATCTCGTTGCCGTTTTCGCCAAGTATCCCGGCAAGAACATCAATGAGAAGATTGAGAACTACGTCCTCTCCTGCGGTTTCACCAAAGAGGACATTGCCAAATTCCGTTCGATGATGCTCGAATAACGCATCCGGAACGGCAGAGAAAGCGGGGCTTCGCGCCCCGCTTTCTGTTTTTAAGGTCCGACCGGCGGAAAATCCGGATCCGGAAAAGGAAAATTTTTCATTTTTCGTACGTTCTTTTTTTGATTTTTGCATGAGTATGATGTATATTTCACAGATTTAAAACAAGCCCGGTCGATCCCGGAAGGAAGGACAGCATGGCAAACGAGTATGATTGGAAAGCGATGCGCGGGAAAAAAGCTTTTCTCGCACTGGAAGACGGAACCGTATTTCGCGGACGCTCGGTCGGAGCGAAAATCGACCGCGTCGGCGAAGTCGTGTTCAACACCGGTATGTGCGGATATCAGGAAATCCTCAGCGATCCCTCCTACGCCGGACAGTTCGTTGCCATGACTTATCCCGAAATCGGCAACTGCGGAATGAACGACGCCGACCGCGAATCCCGCGCCCTCTTCCTCAACGGCTTCATTATGCATGAATACAACGAACCCAGCAACTGGCGCGCGCAGGAAACCCTCGCACAGGCGCTCGCCGGAGCCGGAGTCCCCGCCATTGACGGAATCGACACCCGCGCGCTCACTCTCAAGCTCCGCTCCGCCGGAACCATGAAGGGATATCTCCACTGTTCCGATGAAGAGATTTCCGAAGAAGCTGGCGTTGCAAAAGCCGCCGCGTGGGAAGGACTTGACAATCAGGACTATGCGTCCAGAGTCACTTGCGAAAAGAACTATCATTTCGATCCGGACGGCTCCATCACCCGCTCCTGGGGCATCACGGATGAACTTCCCCCGGTTGAACACCGCATCGTCGCGGTGGACTTCGGCATCAAGTGGAACATCCTCCGCTCGCTCCGTCTTTGCGGACTCGACGTTCAGGTCGTCACGGCGAAAACCGCGGCGGAAGAGATTCTCGCCCTCAAGCCAGACGGCGTCTTCCTCTCGAACGGTCCCGCCGACCCCGCAGCTCTGCCCTATGCTTCCGAAACGGCGGCAAAACTCATCGGCAAAGTCCCCGTCATGGGCATCTGTCTCGGTCACCAGATCCTCGGACGCGCTGTCGGCGGAAAAACCTACCGTCTGAAGTTCGGTCACCACGGCTGCAATCACCCGGTCAAGAACCTGGCGACCGGGGCCGTCGAAATCACCTCGCAGAACCACAACTTCGCACTTGATCCGGACACCCTGCCCTCCTGCGTGGAAGTCACGCACATCAACCTCAACGACGGAACCGTCGAAGGACTCCGCCACAAAGAGGCGCCGATGTTCTCTGTGCAATACCACCCCGAAGCCGCGCCCGGCCCTCACGACCCCTTCTACCTCTTCAAGCAGTTCATGGATATGCTCGGAAAATGAAAACTGCCCGGCGGACGGTTTTCTTTTTTCTCACGGAA
>URNE01000316.1 GCA_900549045.1 uncultured bacterium
CCGAAAAATGCGCTAAATTATACGATTAACACGAGAATTATCGACCTTGATCCGCTTATAGAGGATGCAAGTCCGAACGCGCAAAACGAACGGACATACCCAGAAGGTTGACGCAAATGCCGGGGCATCGCCCCGTCTTCGCGTTCCGCATCTCTCCGCGATCAGGCATGGTTCCCGAACGAATAAGGATTGCATCAACGGAGGCAGCGCGGAGTCATTATGGAAGGTAATGCAAGAGACATCAGACTGTACAGCGGTACAGCAAACCCGGAACTGGCTAAATCTATCGCAAAGTGTCTGGGGATGGAACTCGGTCACGTCAACATCGAACGGTTCCCCGACGGCGAAATTTTCGTCCAGTACAAGGACAATCTCCGCAATGCGGACATGTTCATCATTCAGCCCACTTGCAGCCCCGTCAATGAGCATCTCATGGAACTGCTCATCATGCTCGACGCCGCCCGCCGTGCTTCCGCGGCCCGCATCACCGTCGTCATCCCCTATTACGGATATGCCCGTCAGGACCGCAAGGACCGCCCCCGCGTACCCATTACCTCCAAGCTCGTCGCGAATCTGCTCGTCAGCGCCGGCGCAAACCGGATTCTCGGCATGGATCTCCATGCTCAGCAGATTCAGGGATTCTTCGACATCCCCGTCGACCACCTCTACGCGTTCCCGGTCTTCATCCAGTATCTGCGCGAAGTGATCAAAGTCGATGAGGAATCCGTCATCGTTTCCCCCGACTCCGGAAGCGTCAAGATGGCGCACAGCTTCGCGGACCGTCTCAACTGCGGTTTTGCGGTCATCGCGAAACGCCGCGTGAACGCCACGACGGTTGAATCCGCGCACCTCGTCGGCGACGTCGACGGACGCACCTGCGTGATTGTGGACGACCTTACCTCGACGGCCGGAACGCTCTGCGCCGCGGCGGATCTGCTCAAGCGCAAAGGCGCCGCGAAAGTCTATGCGGTTGTTTCCCACAGCCTGCTGACGGACAAGGCGAGAACGAACCTTCTGAACAGCCCGATCGAGCAGCTGATCACGACCAACACGGTTCCGAACACCTGCCACATCGAAGGCAAGCTGAAAGTTCTGTGCGTTGCCCCGCTTCTTGCCGAGGCAATCCGCCGCATTCACAACGGCGAATCGGTTTCGACCCTGTTCCGCGATCCGGAACAATAATTCAGGAAAACTTGCTTATACAAGCATTATCATAAACGAAAGGACCAAGAATGACAAACAAAGCAAAGCATGTGCTCAAAGTCAGCGACCGCGCGGTAAAAGGCAGCGCGGAAGCGCGCAGAGTCAGAGCTCAGGGTTTGATTCCGGCTGTGATTTACAGCAAGGGCGCTTCCGGCAGAGCAATCTCCGTTCCCGCCGCGGAATGGGAAGCCCTCTCCCAGCACGAATTCAACATCGTCTCCCTCGAATTCGAAGGCGGCGAAGAAGTCCGCGCTCTCCTCAAAGACACGCAGCGCAACTTCATCAAGGGAACCACCAGCCACATCGACTTCCTCGAAATCCGCAAGGACGTCGCAATCGAAGCCGAAGTTCCGATTCACCCGGGATTCGAACAGCCGGTCGGCTGCTCCAGAGGCGGTCTGCTTGACCAGGTTCTCCACACCCTCAAGGTGGAATGCCTTCCCGACGCTCTTCCGGAACTCATCGAAGTCGATGTTTCCAAGATGGAAGTCGGCGACCTGATCCATGTTTCCGAACTTGTTCTTCCCGAAGGCGTCACCGCCAAGTCTCACGGCGACCTCGTTGTCTTCGAAGTCATCGACTCCACGAAGATGGCGGAAGACATTCCGGAAGCTCCCGCTCCGGCTGAAGGCGATGCCGCGGCAGAACCTGAGATCGTCGGCGCGAAGGAAAAAGCCGAGCGCGCTGCTGAACGCGAAGAAGCCAAGAAGAAATAATCCTGGCCGGCTTTATGCGAATGGAGGAAACAGAATGCCGTCTGATCGTCGGAATCGGCAATCCGGGAACGGAATATGCCGGAACCCGTCACAATGCGGGTTTCGAGGTGATCGACCGTTTTCTGCGGAAATATCCGACGATGTTTTCTCCGCGGCGTGCGCGTAACGCGAACGCCTGGGAAGGGCGCTTCGGCGGCAGAAATGTGATTCTGATGAAGCCCCTGACCTATGTGAATCTGAGCGGCGACGCGGTGCTCCCTCTGATGAAGAGCGAGAATCTCGTTCCGGCGGAGATCCTGATCGTCTACGACGAGATCGATCTCACGGTCGGCCGCCTCCGGATCCGCAAGAACGGCGGAAGCGCCGGACATAATGGAATGAAATCCGTTATTGAAGCGCTGAAGTCGGAAGCCTTTCCCCGTCTCCGGGTCGGGATCGGCGACGAACATTCGAAGCGCAGAGCGGATTACGTTCTGACTTCGTTCGAGGGCGCGGAGAAAGAGTGCTACGAAAAGGCGCTCGACAAAGCCGTCGAAGCCGTTGAACTGCTGCTGAGACGCGGCATCACGACGGCAATGAACCAGTACAATTCCACGGACTGCAGCCAGTCCGCGGAAGAGAAGACGAACTGAAAAAAGAATCAAAATACACCAAGAAAGAGGTGGGATCTTGAAAAAGTACGAGGCAATATTCATCCTCGACATCCGCAAGGTTGAGGACGAAGGAAAAGGATTCACCGAAGAATTCGGCAAGAATCTCGAAAGCTGGGGTGGCAAACTCATCGAAGCCAACGCCATGGGTCGCAAGCAGTTTGCCCGCGAAATCAACAAACGCAAAGCCGGCATCTACTGGGACTATGTGTTCGAAATGGACCCGCTGAAGGTCATCGAAGTCCGCAACCAGTACAGACTCGACGAGCGCCTCATCCGTCTCCTGGTCATCAACTATGACCGTCCGGAAGGCGTCCCGACCGTCGCCGGCGCAACGCTCGCCGACTGATAAAACAATTCACTCAGAGGAGAATCGCAGATGGCATCTTTCAACAAGGTACTTCTTATGGGCAATCTGACCCGCAAACCGGAACTGCGCTACACGCCGTCCGGAATGGCGGTCTGTGAATTCACGCTCGCCGTGAACAGAAGATACAGCCAGGGAAATGAAACCAAGGAGGATGTCTGCTTTGTGGATATCACGGTCTGGGACCGCCAGGCCGACAACTGCAGCAAGTATCTCGACAAGGGCTCCTCTGTCTTCATCGAAGGTCGTCTTCAGCTTGACCGCTGGGTCGATAAAAACGATCAGAAACAGCGTTCCAGGCTCCGCGTCGTGGCGGAAACAGTCCAGTTCGTCGGATCGCGCCGCGACAGCGGCGCACCGGCAGGCGACTACGGGGACGGGCAGTCCTATGCCCGCCGCCAGCCGGACGGCCAGCAGCAGTATTCGCCCGATGCGATGCCGCAGCAGTACAGCCGTCCGCGTCCGGCCTACGGACAGCCGCAGCAAGGTCAGCAGGGCGGCGGAATTCCGCCGCAGATGCCCTCTCAGCCGTCCTACGAACCGCAGCCGCAGCCGTACACGCGTTCCGTCGCCCCTGCACAGCCGGCTCCGGAAATGCCCGACCCCGCGGACAACGTCCAAGGAATCGAAGACGATATCCCCTTTTGATCAACCAAGTGAAAATACCATAAAACAGGAGATTTATAAATGGCAATGGTCCAGAACAAAAAACGCCGCATGAAAAGACGTATCGCAAAGCCGAAAATTTGCAGACTT
>URNE01000317.1 GCA_900549045.1 uncultured bacterium
GCCGCTCCAGGAGCGGAGAGCCCCGGCCGCGTCCGGTGAATTCCGGCGCAAGATAGATGCTCAGCTCCGCCAGGCGGTTGGCATCCAGCGGACGGAAACGGTCGGCGCACGCGTAGCCTGCAGCGGCGCCGTCGGCCGTCTCAAGGACGAGAAACGGGCAGTTGTCGCGGTGTGCGGTCTCGACTTTGGCGAGCATTTCCTGTTCCGTGAGCGGGATGTCGTTGAAAGTTGCCGTCGTGTGGAGAATGTAGTGATTGTAAAGCGCCGTCAGCGCGGGGAGATCCCCGGGCTGAAACGGACGGATTGTGTATTCGTTCATGTTATCCGGCCTTCCGATAGCGGAGGAGACGCGCTCCGCCGAGTTCCAGTATGCCGTCGCTGAGCTTCCCGAGAATTGCGAACAGAACAATGCTCGCAATGATGACGTCTGCGCGGCTGGTCTGCTGCGCGTCGTACATCAGGAAGCCGAGCCCCTTTGACGCGCCCATCAGCTCGGCGGCGACGACAAACATCCACCCGAGGCTGAGTCCGCTGCGGAGCGCCGTAATCCACGACGGCAGGGCGGCGGGGAGAATGATCCGCAGAATCAGCTCCTTCGGTCCGAGCCCGAACAGTTCGCCGACTTCCACCAGCTTGCGGTCGACCTGCTCGATTCCGGAAGCGAGAGTCAGATAAACCGGGAAGAAAACGCCGGTCGCGATCAGCGCGATTTTGCTCTCCTCGAAGATTCCGAGCCAGAGCAGAAAGAGCGGAACCCACGCCATCGACGGAATGTTGCGCAGGGCCTGCAAGGTCGGGTCGAGGAGTTTGCGTGCGGTTTTCGAGTATCCCGTCACCGCTCCCGCGACAGTTCCCGCGGCCGCGCCGATCAGGAAACCGACCAGCACGCGCAGCGTTGTCACGCCGATGTGTCCCCACAACTCTCCGGTGCGCCCTAGTTCAAACAGCGTCTTCGCGATTGTCAGCGGGGAGGGCAGCCATTCCGCCTGAATCAGGCCGAGCCCGGACGCCAGCTGCCATAATATAACGATTGCAATCGGAAAAATCCATCCCATAAAATCATTTCTCCCTGTTTTTTTCAAGCGGTGCAAAGTATGAACGGTCGATGAGTTTTTCAACGACGTCCTTCATTGGGGGACTTTCCTTCAGGACGCCGCTTTTGCGGAGCGCGTTCCCCGCTTCGATGAGCGAGAGTTCCTGCTTCCCAGTGAACGCGGCGTCGTTCAACCCCGTGCGTTCGAGCAGAAGTTTTGCGACTTCTGGCGTGATTTTCGCCTCTTTCGCCACGAGCGCGAGATACTCCGCCGGGTGTTCCTGCGCCCATTTGCGCGCCTTTTCGTAGGCGGCGAGAACACGCGTCACGATTTCCGGATGCGCTTCCGCGAATTCCCGGCGGACGCTGATGACGTTGTAGGTGTTGAAGCCGACATTGCGGTAGAGGTATTTGGCTCCTGCAAGTTCCGCCTGCGCCATGAGGGGATCCAGTCCCGCCCAGGCGTCGACGCGTCCGCGCAGAAGTTCGTTCTTGCCGTCCGGATGCTGAAGAGTGACAACCTTGACGTCGTTCAGCGAGAGTCCGGCTCCGGCGAGCGTGCGGACCATGAAGACATACGGGTCGGTTCCGGGCGTCGCCGCGATGGTTTTGCCTTTGAGGCCTGCGACGTCTTTCACCGTGCTTCCGGGTTTGAGCAGAAGCGCGGTCCATTCCGGCGTGGTTGTGATGTAAACGGTTTTGACCGGATTGCCGTTGATGAAGCTGATCAGCGCCGCAACGCCGGCGGAAGAACCGACGTCAACGCTTCCGCTGCGCAGGAACTCCATGGATTTGTTGGAACCCTGGCTGAACACCCAGCGCACCCGGATGCCGTCCTTTTTCAGATCCTCTTCCAGATAGCCCTGCTGACGCAGAACGAGTCCTACGGGACTCCAGTTCGCGTAGTCGAGCCGGATTTCGGAAAGTGTGTTTCTGGTTGCGGGGTTCTTTTTCGACGGGATGCTGACGAGCGCCAGAAGCGCCGCCGCTGCGATGATGACTGCTGCGATGATGACTTTCGTTTTCATACTCTCTTATTCTCCTCTCCGGTCGACTCGCGACCCGAATGCTCTCATGTGATTCCATGCGTTGATTTCCGGCGAATTGCCGGGGTTGCCCTGCTGTTCGTCAAAGTATCGTTTCACGCCCGGGCGGTTCCAGAATTTGCGGTCTTCCCCGACCGGGCAGACCTTTGTGCAGATTCCGCAGGGCCAGTTTCCCGCCTCTTTGAGCTCCTGATGCCGGACGGTGCAGGCGTTCATGTCCATCTTGGCGAACCGGTCCTTGCGGTCGCCCGTGAGCGCCTGAACCGGACAGAGCCTGCGGCAGACGTCGCAATGCAGACAGAGGTCTTTTTTCATGACTTCGTCGGGTTCGATCTCCGCGCTTGTGAGAACGGAGACCAGACGGTGGCGCGGTCCGTACTCCTTTGTGAGGAGCGTGTGGTTCCAGCCGATCGTGCCGAGTCCGGCGAGATAGCCCGCGATGACATGACTGAAGCTCGACATCGCGTTGTTGATGAGGTACTTCAAGTCGGAATAGCAGTCGCGCGGCGCCCAGATTGCCGGATGCCCCTTCTCCATGAGCCAGAGGACAAGGTCGTATGCGATGCGGTCGAGCATGATGTTGCTGGTCGTGTAGAGCTCCTGATAGTTGATGGACGGGGTGCTCTCGACGATCGGCAGGGGCATGGGAACCGCCATGACGACGACTGACTTCGCTTCCGGCCAGATGCGGTCCGGATGAAAGACGGTCGGTGAATCCGGGTAGTATTCCCGGTATCGTGCGACGTTGGTGAACCCGACAAGAGTCGCGCCGAGTTCTTTCGCCTTTGCTCTGATTTCTTCCTTGAGCGTCATATGTAGTATTCAATCCTCTGTTCGGCGGTTGCGAAGAATTCGCGGAAAATATGCTGCTTGATTTCGACGAAATCCGGATGGCTGCGGTCGCGCGGGCGCATCAGGCGCACGGGGACAATTTCGCGGATTCGTCCCGGACGCGGCGTCATCACGATGATCCGGTCGGCGAGATACACCGCCTCTTCAATGTCGTGCGTCACCATGATCATGGTGCTGTTGTCCTTGCGGTGAATGCGGAGCAGTTCTTCCTGAAGATGAATCTTCGTCATGGCGTCGAGCGCGCCGAACGGTTCATCGAGGAGCAGCAGTTCCGGTTTGTTGACAAGCCCGCGTGCGATCGCGCACCGCTGCGCCATTCCGCCGGAAAGCTGCGCCGGATACGCCCGCGCAAATTTGTCCAGGCCGACGAGTTTCAGATATTCCGGCACGATTTTCACCGCTCCGGAGCGGTCGGCGAGCCCGAATGCGACGTTCTCCTCGACGGTGAGCCACGGCATGAGCCGCGCTTCCTGAAAAACGAATCCGCGGTCGCGTCCGGGCTTCCCGACGGGTTTCCCGTTGAGTTCGACTTCGCCCTTGAAGTCGCGGATGAATCCGGAGATGATCCGGAGCATGGTCGACTTGCCGCATCCCGACCCGCCGACGATTGCGATGAAGTCACCGCGCTGAATCTCGAAGTTGATGTCGTTCAGAACCTCGACCTCGCGTCCGTCGACGGGGAAGCTTTTGTACAAGTGCCGGATGGAAAGTATGTTGTCTGTTTCGTTCACGGTCAGCCTCCCTGTCTGTTTCGCTG
>URNE01000318.1 GCA_900549045.1 uncultured bacterium
ACTTCGACGAGCTGCTGAACCTCTTCCACCGCTCGCTCCCGCCAGTTGCACAATTCCGCCGGAATCGCCTCCGGTTTCAGCCCGGCGGCACGGCGCTTTTGCAGCGCCGCCGCGAACGCCTCTTCCTCCGGCCACAACCGGAACCCGGCTTCCACATGGTGTTCCTCATAAACAGCCCTGCGGGCAGCGAGCAGTTCCTCCCACTGCTTCTGCGCTTCGTTCCAGAACATCCGGAGCTCCTGCTGTTTTTGCTCATCCATATAGGCTTTCCAGTTGACCAGTGACTCCGGCATTGGCTGCGGAAACTCTCCGTTCCGGCGCCGGAGCTCCTGTTCAGCATGATAACGGTATTCTTTGTCCCAGAGCCGGAACGGAACTTTGAAACCGAGTTCCGCATGGTACGCTTTGCGGGCGGTGCAGTGTGCGGCCCATTCGGCATCGGCTTTCTCCCATGCCGTTTTCAGGCGCTTCGCCTCCTCCAGCCGCGCCGCCAGAGCGACGCGCGACTTTTCGGCTTCGGTATGCGCCGTATCTTCCCACTTCTCCAGCCAGGCGGGAAGCGGTTGCGGCGCTTTTCCATGGCGTTGCCGGGTTGTCTGCTGCTTCCGAAACGCCGCCTCCCGGTCGGTCAGCTCGAACGCCTCGCCGCCGCCGTGAAGTTCGTGATATTGCTTGCGCTTTTCCACATAACCGGACCATGTGCCTTCAAACACGTTCCATTGCGCTTCGAGCTCCCGTTTGCGGGCCAGCTCCAGATTCTGCTGCCGTTCCGCTTCGCGTTCCCGTTCCCAGTCAGCCTGCGGCGACTCCTGCGGAATCGCTTCCGGCGTCCTGAACATGCCGGTTATCCTGCCCACAATCTTGCCGAGCAGACCGACCGCATGCTCTTCCACTTCAAAACGGGTATGCTCGTTGTAAAGCCGTTCCCGATGCTGCCGCATCCGGCGAAGCGTCGCGGTATCGTTCAGTACGGCTTTTACTTTTCGCATCGCAGTCTTCATCCGCTTCGCCATATCCTTATAGCTGAAGTCCGGAAGCAGTTCCGCTTTCCGCTTCCGGGCCGGTTCCGAAAGTGGCAGCATTGCTCCCTCCGGAATCTCCCGGTCGCGGATCAGATCATGGATACTCGCCCGTTCGCCGGTACGGTACGCGAGACCGCGCTTCAGATGTTCCTTGTCCGGGCAGTGAAGCGACATCTCGCGGCGGCCGCGGCTCAGCGCCACATAGAACGCTTTCCGATCCAGCGATTCGGCCGCCACCACGACGTTTTCGGCGGTTCGTCCCTGCGACTTGTGGGAGGTCGTCACCCAGCCGTAATCGAACGCCGCATAGTTCTCCGGCATGTCGATCAGCTTGCGCGGTCTGCCGTCTGAATAAAGTATTTCGACCTTGCCGGGATCGGCGCTCACCCGCGCGAGCGTCCCGTTGTAAATCTTTTTCGCCTTCAGGTTCACCCGGAACTGGATCAAATCGCCTTCGCACAGCTCGATCTTCCGCATCTCTCCGACATCGATGAAGTCCGAAGCTCCCTTTGCAAAAATCCGCTTGCCGTTAGCCAATACCAACTGCTTGCCGTCTACGGCTTCAATGCGCGTTACCTCGCCGGCATTGCCGACGCCTTTCATGTTGCGGATGAATCCGATGGTCATGCTCGGCTGGAAGTTCGAAGCGTCCTTCAGCCATGCTTTCGGCTTGTTCCACGATCGGAATACCTCCGTTTCGCGTCCTGCACCTCGAAGCACCTCCGCTTCCTTCAGCTTGCCGCGTACCGAAGCCGTCAGCTTATCGCACTCCTCGTGCGTCGGCGCAACCAGAATCGCACGGTTCAGATACCGCCCCTGTTCCGTGTACTCCATGTACTTCCCGGCGGCTTCCTCCAAGTATTTCTGCTTGCCCTCGTGGATGAAGTGCTGTTTGTCGAACCGTTCGAACGCCTGTTCATGCTGCCCCATCGCGCACTCGAAGATGCCGCGCCGGTATTCCGCATTCTGCTGGCGGTGGATGTCGGTCAGCGAAAACTTCTGAATCTGCGAGTAATCCTCCAGCAGCCGGAAAAAATCGCCCGATTCGACGGCGCTGTGCTGCCGCGCGTCGCCCACGAACAGCACCCGGTAGTTGTTCTTCCGCGCCAGCTTCAGGATCTCCACGCCTTCGCGCAGCGAATTCAAACCCGATTCGTCGATGATCACGTATGCCCCCGCCGGAGGCTTCTGTTTCGATAGCAGAAATCCCGCCACCGTCTGCGACTGTTCGAAACCCTCCTGTTTCAGCACGTCCGTCGCCGAATTCGTCGGCGCAACGAGGTGGATATCCGTAACGTCTCCCGAACGCAGTCCCTTGCAGAACTCCTGCAAGGTCGAAGTTTTGCCCGCACCCGCCACGCCGCGGAACAGGTTGAACCGGTCTTTGGAGCTCAACAGGCCGTGAATCAGCATCGCCTGCGCCTCCCGCGACCGATCTCCCGGAAACGCCTGAAACTCCGGCGCAATCGCATCGAAGACATTCCGCTGCTGATCCACCAGCCCGATCGCCGACAGTTCGCGCTCAATCACAAATTGCGGAGCATAATACGGATTCGCCTCATTACCGCCCAGGTTCCGCAGTTCCGGAATCTCTTTGACGGTCTCTTTCAGCTCTTGCAACTTGATCCTGCCGAGGTTCCGGTTCAGCACTTCAGCCAGTATCTTGTCGAGCTTCAGAACGCTCTCCCGCTCGTACAGTTCACCGATCACATTCCGGATCTGTTCCACGGTCTTTTCGCGATCCAGCACATCTGCAACTGGAGCGTGTTCTTTGGCGCGCTTTGCCGCCGCGTACAGCTGCGCTTCTTCCCGATGGCCCAACTGCCCCATCTGGAACTCCCGGACTTTCTCGCTCGTCGAAGTCAGCATCTTATTCGTACGTGTCGAAGTCGAAAAATAATTGTTCTCGCTCAACGTCGGCTTCCGGCCATGCTCCGCGATGAACTCCGCCTCCGCTTTCTCGATCTGCCACCGCCGCTTGGAAAACCGTTCCATCACGTCAGCCGGAACGCACGCCAGATCGTACCAGATAACATTGCTTTTCCGGTCCCGCGTTTCGACCGTTTCGTAACCCAGTTCACGGCACCTTGCCGCCATCTCGTTGTGATAGACCTTGCCCGCGTAACGGATCGCCCGGCACATCTCCAGCGTTTCGAGCGCCTTGTACCTGCCGTCGCCCGCCCGCGTCACATTGCAGACCACGTTATGCGTATGCAGTTGAGGATCAAGCGCGCGGCTCGTATCGTGCATGAACTCCGCGTAAACCAGCTTCCCGGTCGTTTCATAATTGTTGGTCCGAACGTTCTCCCCGTCGCGCACCCGAACCGCCGCCAGCCGTTCCAGTTCCGCCATCGCAATCCGAACCGATTCCCGATGCGCCTCGACCAGCCGTTCATCGAACATCGACATCACCGAAACCGACTTCGGAGCCGCCACCTGAAAGTCAAAGAACCGGGGACCGCCTGGCATATTTTTCTGCGTCAGCTTGCCCTGCGTTTTCGGATTCACATTCCGCTGAAACAGACTGAACTCCTCGCTCGTCACAACCTTATCCCGCAAACCGAACGCATCCGCACCGATGACACCGTCGCCGATCTCAATGATGGAAACATCGAAGGTACCGCCGCCAAGGTCATAAACCATG
>URNE01000319.1 GCA_900549045.1 uncultured bacterium
GCGATAGGTCTGGGGCAGATAATAGGGCATGGCAAACGGACAATCGTAACCGGCGGGCGGCGCGGACTCGGCCGCGCCATGGCAACGGCTTTGGCGGAACGCGGATGCTCGGTCGCCGTCGTATCGCACAGCAGGGAAGCGGACGGGCTGCTGGCGGAACTGAACGCATTCGGCGGAAAACACTTTTACTTTCCCGCCGACCTTGGAAACCGCGAAGCCCGCCGCGGACTCATCGCAAAAATGGCGGAAACGCTCGGCGGGCTTGACATCCTCGTAAACAACGCGGGACTGCAGTTCGACGAAACAATCGAAACCTGCACCGAAGAACACTGGGAAATCAGCCGCTCGCTGATGCTTGACGCCGTCTACGATCTCTCGCGGCAGGCCATCCCGTTTCTGAAAACCGCGGGCGGCGGGAAAATCATCAACATCGCCTCCATCTGCGCATTCCGCGAGGGCGGCTGGAACTTCAGCTACGGCGTCATGAAAACCGGAATCATGGGAATGACGCGCTGCATGGCGAACGTTCTCGCCCGGGACAACATCAACGTCAACGCAATCGCCCCCGGAATCACACGCACCGACCTGACAGAACACTGCTTCAACCCGGGCGAATACAAAATACACGTCTCAAAATACCCTGCGGGACGACTCGGGGAGCCCGAAGAGATCGCAAACGTCATGCTCTTCCTCGCAAGCGATATGAGCAGTTTCGTCAACGGGGTCACCCTGCCCGTCGACGGCGCATTTACGGGAAATTAAGGAGATTCTCATGGACGCCCTCAGAAAAGAACTGCGCGAATACTACTCCGCACACTCCTTCCGCGAACTCGGAGGGAAAAAAGAATACAATCCGTTCCTGGCGGAAATGGACGCCTGGGCGGATGCGCACCCGCAGGCATCCGCACTCGAATTGAAAACCGTACAATATGAAATCATCGCAGCCCGCTTTACTCCGGTTCTCTTCCGCAATACGCCCTTTTTCTCCGAAATGGGCGTCCGCATCGCGGAATACGACGGAATCGGAATGGGGCCAGGCGCCTGGCTGATGCTGCGGAACCAGCACCTCTGGAACGATGAAAACCCAGACCTGTACCGTCTGCACGGGGAATTCAGCAAAGCGGGATTCCATATCTTCTACGGTCCGTTCGTCGACCCCGATCATCACTGCTTTCCGTTCACCGCCGTTCTTCGCAACGGACTCGAATATTTCCATGATGAATTCGGGAAAGGCGAACAGAATGAATTTACCGCAATGACCCGCCGCTCCCTTCTTGCGGTCCGCCGCATCGCGGAAAAATTCGCCGAAGCCGCACAAAAACTAGCGGAACGTCTGGACCAGCTCCCGCAGAAACGCAATATGGAACGTCTGGCCGCAGCCGCACGACGGGTCCCATGGAAACCGGCGGAAAGCTTTTACGAAGGTCTCTGCGTCCTCTGGTTCCTGCATGAAGTCTGCGGCTCCATCGACGGAATCGGCATGTCGGTTCTCGGACGCCCCGATTATCAGCTGAACTCGCTTTATCAGAAGGATCTCGCAAGCGGCGCCCTGACCCGCGGCGATGCATACGACCTCGTCTGCCGCTGGATGCTCCATACCGACTGCAAACTGGAACTGGACCGTCCGCTGACCGAACAGTACAATGTCGGCGAACAGGGCGACACCCTGATTCTCGGAGGCTGCGACGAAAACGGCGGCGACTGCTGCAATGAACTGACGCATCTCTTCCTCCGTGCGCACCGCGAGCTCAAGCTCATCTATCCGAAAATCCATTTCCGCTATTCCGCCCGCACCGCCCCGGAATACCTCCACGACGCCTGCGCCGACTTTATGAACGGACGCAACACCGTTTCATTTCTGAACGACGATATTCTGATTCCCGCACAAGTCCGCGCCGGCAAACGCCTTGAAGACGCCCGAAGTTACGTCGCAGGCGGCTGCTGGGAAGCCATCATCGAAGGTTGTGAACACGCTCAGGGAGCAAACTGCTACATCAATCTGGCGCGCGTTCTGGATCTCTCCATCCATGATGATCCGGAGCTGGAATCGAAAGTTGAAATGAAATTCCGGAAACTGGATAACGCCGCCAGTTTTGAACAGGTCTACAGCATCGTTTTAGACAATGAAACGGAAACGCTCCTGCGCCTTTGCGACCGTCTGCGCATCGGCAGCTGTCCGTGGAACCGGGTCAACCCTTCGCCGTTCTTCTCCGCAGGCTTGAAGGACTGCCTCGAAAAACGCCGCGACTATTCCGGCGGCGGTGCCCGCTACCATCCTCACGGACTCCCGCTGGCGAGCCTGGCGGTGCTGGTTGATTCCCTTTCCGCGATCCGAACGCTCTGTTTTGAGAAAAAACTCTGCACGCTTCCGGAACTTCTCCGCGCCGTGCGGTCTGACTGGAACGGCTTTGAATCTCTCCGCCGCTCCGCGCTTGCCGCCCCCCGCTACGGAAAATCGGAGGAGTGCACGCAGCTTGCCGCACGGATTCTCTCGGACATCGCCCGTATCATATCCCGGTACAATGCGGAGCACGGCGAATTTCATTTTCAGCTCGGGCTTTACAACTACCGCGACATTATCGACTGGGCGGAGCAAACCCGCGCCACCCCCGACGGTCGCAGACACGGAGATTTTCTGACACAGGGTTTGACTCCGCAGCGATATTCCCGTTCTCTCAATCTCCCGGAGATTCTGCGAATGCTCCGCCCCCTTCCGCTCACAGAGTTCCCGGCGAATTCGGTTCTCACGCTCACACTTCAGCGCAACGGCATGACGGCGGAGATTCTGTCGGCGGTCATCAGGAATTTCCATGGAGGAATGCTTCAGCTGAACTGTCTGGACCATTCGGAACTTCTTGACGCCATGGAGCATCCGGAGCGCCACGGCGACCTGATCGTCCGGTTATACGGGTATTCCGCACGCTTTATTTCCCTTGACGGAAAAATGCAGGAAGAATTCATCTCCCGCACGATTCTGTAATTTTCTCCGCCCGCCACCTCCTCTACGGGGGCGGCCGGGCGTTCCTTGTCATAATCCCAAAACCGTCCGAAAAGGCGTCGTTTTATACGATTTCCGTTCGTCGGACCGGAATTTTGCCGGGGACGCCTCTCAAATCCAACCTCAATTGTCTGCTGAATCATAAGACTTTGGAGTCAGGAGCATCTCCGGTCGTGCGGAATCCTTCAAACTCCAGAAGACGGACCTTTTTGTCCATTCCTCCGGCGTAACCGGTGAGACGGCCGGACGCGCCGAGAACTCGATGACAGGGAACCAGAATCGCGATCGGATTGCTCCCGACCGCGCCGCCGACCGCCTGGGCGGACATGCGGGGGAGTCCGCGCGAACGCGCAATCTCTTTCGCCAATGCGCCGTAAGTCGTCGTGGCGCCGTACGGAATGCGCTTCAGAAGCTCCCAGACGGAACGCTGAAACGGAGAACCCTTCATCGCCAGCGGCGGCGTCACGCCGGGATCGCGTCCGCTGAAGTAGACGTCAAGCCAGCGGCGGGTTGCGGAAAAAACGGGAAGCTCGGCGCGCTCGCCGTCCGGCGCGGCGTCACGTTGTCCGGGAAACCAGACGGCCGTCAGATTCGAACCGTCGCTTTCAAAAACAATTCCGCCAAGCGGAGAAAAATATTCTAAAAAAAAGGTCA
>URNE01000320.1 GCA_900549045.1 uncultured bacterium
TTTGCTGTATATAAAAACACAGGGAGGATAAAAATTTATGCATCAGATTGTCACCATTTCGTCGTTCGTGTTTTTCACGGCTCTCGTCGCATTCGTCACATGGCTCATGACGCGCAAGGAGGACGTCAAGTCCAAAGAGGGCTATTTTCTTGCCGGACGCTCGCTGACCTATCCGTTCATCGCCGGCTCCCTGCTGCTTACGAACCTTTCAACCGAACAGATGGTCGGTCTCAACGGCTCGGCGTTCAAAGAGGGCCTCTGCGTCATGGCGTGGGAAGTCGTCGCCGTCATCGCTCTCGTCGCAATGGCAATGTTTTTTCTGCCGCGCTTCCTTAAAAGCGGCATTGCAACCCTTCCGGAATATCTGCACATCCGGTTTGACCGGACAACCGCAATCATCACCAATATCATTTTCCTTATCGCATACATGGTGATTCTGCTCCCGATTATTCTGTACACAGGCGCCGCCGGACTCAGCGGCATCATGAACGTTCCCGCCATCACGGGCATCCAGAGCTACATGGTCAACCTCTGGCTGATGGTCTGGTTCATCGGCATCGTCGGCATGATCTACGCGCTCTTCGGAGGACTCCGCTCCGTTGCTGTTTCCGACACCCTGAACGGCATCGGTCTGCTCATCGGCGGATTCATGATTCTCTACTTCGGCCTCCACGCCATCAGCGGCGGCGCGGGCTGGC
Organism: uncultured bacterium; assembly: GCA_900549045.1. Classification (GTDB taxonomy): domain Bacteria; phylum Verrucomicrobiota; class Lentisphaeria; order Victivallales; family UBA1829; genus UBA1829. The sequence continues at coordinate 699 of URNE01000320.1, forward strand.
TCCACGGACTCAACACCCTGGTTGAGGCGCTCCCCGACAAATTCAACTCCATCGGCGGTCCGAAGTCGGAAGTCCCGTTCGCCACGCTTTTCACCGGAATCCTGATCATCAACATGTTCTACTGGTGCACCAATCAGCAGATCATCCAGCGCACCTTCGCCGCAAGCTCGCTCGCCGAAGGTCAGAAGGGCGTTCTGCTCTGCGCCTTCCTGAAACTCATCGGGCCGCTCTATCTCGTTCTCCCCGGCATCATCGCCTTCTACATGTTCAAGGACGCCGGCCTCCGCTCCGATGACGCCTACGGCAAACTCGTTTCGACGGTTCTCCCCGCCCCGCTGACCGGATTTTTCGCCGCCGTCATGACCGGCGCAATCCTGAGTTCATTCAACTCCGCGCTGAATGCAACCTGCACACTCTTCAGTCTCGGAATCTACAAGGAGGTGTTCAACCGCCAGGCCACCGAATCGCAGCTGGTGCGGTCAGGCAAAATCTTCGGATTCGTCATCGCTGTCGCCTCGATGGTCATCGCGCCGATGCTTGCAAACACGGGCAGCATCTTCGCATATCTCCAGAAAATGAACGGAATCTACTTCATCCCGATTTTCTCTGTGGTCCTGGTCGGTATGCTTTCGAAGCACACCCCCGCAATCGCGGCGAAAACCGCGCTGATCGGCGGCTGTATTCTGATTGCAATCGGCTACTTCGTCCCGCCCTTCAGCCGCTGGGTCGACGCCATGAACGCCTTCCACTTCGTCGGCGCCGTGTTCCTTGCGCTGTGTCTCTACATGCTCGCCTGGGCCAAAATCGCCGGACGCCCGACTCCCTTCATCCAGGAGGACGTCAAGGCGGTGGACATGACCTCCTGGAAGTTCGCCCCCTACGCCGGAGCGCTGCTGATCCTCGTGGTCGCAGTTGTTTACATCTCTTTTGCAAAATAAGAGAGGAGTGTCGGCACTGTTTGTGAAGCACGCAGCGCCGACACTTCACAGCTTGCGTTCCGCCAGGACCTGCGACATGTTCTCATCATGCTGAAAAAAACCGATTACATTCAGAACAAAATCCTCGCCGATCTCCTCGAACACGGAGCAAAGGCGGGCGACCCGATACCGTCGCGGCATCAGCTCTGCAGAAAATATCACTGTTCGCGGACAACCATCGAACGCGCGGTGCGCAATCTCGCGGAATCCGGATATCTCTGCGCGCGGCAGGGCGCGCGGACCTACGTCCGCAACATGCACCCCGACAACCGCATTCACACGCTCTATCTCATCACCGACTGGCAGGGCAATGCGGAGCTCCTCCAGAGCCTGCGCGAAATCCTCTTCCAGGGCGGAATCGAAGACATTCAGGTCATCGGCCTCTGCTCGCAGGTCATCGGCGAACACTTCACGGATATCTGCCGCCCGGGAAACGCCGTCGTATGGCTCATGCCTTCCATGAGCAACATCCATATCATGGATTACTTCGCCGACAACCATGTTCCCCAGCTTCTGCTGAACCGGAAGTATAAAAACTACAGCCATGTCATCACCGACTCCAAAGCGAGCATCTCCGAAGGACTCGACTGGCTGCTCCGCGCGGGCGGTCCCGAAGTGACGCTCATCGCGCGCGCCGCCGGAACCATGCACCCGTACCAGTACGACCGCATTCTCGCATTCTTTGAATCCGCCGTCGAACAGGGCGCAAAGCTGGCGTCCGACCGCCTCTTCATCCGCGATTTCCAGGACATTCCGAAAGAGATCGCGGAAATTGCCTGCGAGCTTTTCCGGCGTCCGGAAATTCCGCGCGCGATTTTCATTCTCGGTGCGGAAACCATCATCCCGTTCGTCACAGCCGCCCGCGCGCACGGTCTCACCCCGGGCAAAGATTTCAAACTGCTCTGCTTCGACATCGTCGAACCGCTGCGCGGCTATCCGGGAATCTGCATGATGCGCCAGCGGTTCGAAAAAATCTATCAGGAAATCCGCCGCTGGATCGCCGCCGGACAAACCGGAGGAACCGGCTTTCAGTCCGAAGTCAAAACCGAACTCATCCTCCCGCCGGAAGAATGACTCAGGCGTCCGGACGCAGCACCGCGGGCGATTTCAGCGCATTCAGACGGAACTGCCGCGGCGTTGTGGAGAGATACTCGCGGAACACCCGGCAGAAATAGTTGGAATCGGAAAAACCGCAGCGCATCGCAATCTCCCCGATGCTCAGCTCCGACGAGGTCAGCAGCTCCACCGCCATCTTCAGCTTCAGACGCGTGCGGTACTCCTGCGGAGAACTCCCCGTCATGCGCCGGAACAGACGGAAGAACGTCCGGCGCGAAAGATTCGCCATCTTCGCCAGCGATTCCACATCCACCGGCTCCGTCAGATTGCGGTAAAGCCAGTCGATCACTCCGCCGAGACGCGACATCTCCGGGTGCTGCTCCGCCGTCTCCGGAACCGAACGGGCCATCTCCGCCATGACCGACATGAACATCGCCATGCTCAGATAGAAATTCCCCGGATTCATGCTGTTCAGTTCCTGCTCCAGCCCCCGGATCGCCCCCCCGAACGCATCGATCTTCTCTTCCGGAAGAACCGCCGCGGGACGGCACAGTTCCGCATCGCTGAACACCGTCCCGGCGGAGGGAAAGAAGCGGCGGAACAGGGGAAGTTCGTAACCGTCGAGAATCGGCATGGAAAGCTTGTGGTAATCGTAAGTGAGGTTGATGATTCCGAACTCCCCCGTCTTGTCGTACCCGTGCACCGCTCCGGGATGCAGCACAAGCAAGTCGCCGCGGCGAACCTCGAACGATTCCTCGCCAACCAGATGCACCGCCTCGCCGCGCAGCACAAGAACCAGTTCCGAAAACGTATGCGAATGAAACCGTTTCTCCGGATGCTTCTCCGCAACCTCCTCCACATAAAGGGGAATCCGGTTCGTCCGGCCGTATC
>URNE01000321.1 GCA_900549045.1 uncultured bacterium
AAAAAAGGACTGAAAATCGAAATCGACGGTCAGCCGTGGGTCATCACGGACTTTGACTTCTGCAAACCCGGAAAAGGAACGGCTCTCTATCGCTGCCGTCTCAAAAATCTCGTGACCGGCGCCGGCATGGACCGCACCTTCCGCCCCGTCGACAAAGTCGGCAAGCCCGACCTCGAAGAGCGCGAAATGCACTACATCTATCAGGAAGGCGACAACTTTGTCTTCTCCGATTCCGAAACCTATGAAGAGATCACCATTCCCGGAGAAAAGCTCGGCAACAAGAGCAAATTCCTCGTGGAAGACGCTCTCTGCAGCGCCGTTTTCTTCAACGGCACCCCGATTGACATCACTCTCCCGACCTGGTACATCGCGGTGATCGCCGAGACCGAACCGGGCGCGCGCGGCGATACGGCTTCCTCCAACGTCATGAAGCCCGCCAAGATCGAGAACGGCTATGAACTCATGGTTCCGCTCTTTATCAACACCGGCGACACCGTCAAGATCGATACCCGCACAGGCGAATATGCCGAACGCGTCAACAAAGCCTGATTCCCTGGCTTATCTGTCCGATCGCATCAGGGCATTCGAGTTCCGCTCGAATGCCCTTTCCCTTGTCCGCGATTTTTTCCGCCGCAACGATTTCTTTGAAGTCGAAACTCCCATCGCCATCCGTGCTCCCGCCGCGGAGGAATACATCGAAGCGCCGCGTCTCGAAAGCGGACTCTTCCTGCGGTCCTCGCCCGAGCTGGAAATGAAGCGTCTGCTCGCGGCCGGCATGAAACGCATCTACGAACTCGCCCCCTGCTTCCGGGCGGGCGAAAACGGGCGTCTCCACCGGCAGGAGTTCACCATGCTCGAATGGTACATGGCAAACTCGAATTACCGTGAGATGCTGGACTTCACCGTTGCGCTTGTGCGCCATCTGGCAAAGGAACTCAACGTTTCCGCCGAAGTCTGTGACGTCGCGCAGGAATGGGAGCTGATCCCCGTTCGTGAGGCATTCCGCAAATTCGCAGGCGAGGACGCCGATCTCTGTGCAGAGGAAGAGGCGCGGTTTGAAACCGTTCTTGTGGAAAAGGTCGAGCCGAATCTGCCGAAAGACAAGCCGTGCGTGCTGATTGACTATCCGATTCGTTTCGGCGCTTTTGCGCGTCCGAAGCCGGAAGACCCGACGCTCGCCGAACGCTGGGAAATCTACATTCACGGCGTGGAGGTCGCGAATGCCTACGGCGAACTTATTGACCCCGCGGAGCAGGAGTCGCGTTTCCTGAAATACAATAAGAAGCGCGCGGAGAACGGTTTTGCGGAGTATCCCGAAGCAGCCGAATTCCTGGAGGCGATCCGTTACGGCATTCCGCCGTCCTCGGGCTGTGCGCTCGGATTCGACCGCATTGTCATGCTCCTTTTCGGAGCGGAAACTCTTGCCGATGTGGCGTTCCCGCTTGATATCGGCTGAAAGGTTGGACCATGAATATTCAGACTTTGATGAACGAGCTGTTCCGCTGGTGCGCGGACGGCGCTCCCCATGACTATTCCGGAACCTGCGATACGCTCAAAACCGGCAACCCGGAAACGGAAGTGCACAAGGTCGCCGTTTCGATGTTTGCGACCCCCGCCGTGATCCGCGCCGCTCATGAATGGGGCGCGGAACTGCTGATTGTCCACGAGCCGACTTTCTATGCGCACATGGACGACAATTTCGCCGAACTCGGAAACGATCCCGTTTACAAGGCGAAACGCGAGCTGCTGGAAAAGACCGGACTCGCGGTCTGGCGTTATCACGATCATCCGCACTGCAAGTTCAAAGATATGATCAGCGAGGGCGAGATCAGATATCTGGAGCTCGACGGCGAATGGATCCGCGGTCCGCGCTGGGCGGTCAACCGATTTCATCTGAACACGCCGATGACGCCGCGCGAACTTCTGAAACGCGTTGAGGAGAAACTCGGCGCGCGCCATGTCCGCGTGAGCGGTTCGATGGATCTTCCCTGCACGAATCTTTCGCTCTGTTTCGGCACGCCGGGCGGAGTCTTCGAGGAGCTCCGCAACCCGGAGATCGACGTTGTCCTGACGGGCGAAGCGTGCGAATGGCAGCTGGCGGAATACGCCCGCGACGCCGCGCAGCTAGGTTTCCGCAAGGCTCTGATGATTCTCGGACACATTCCCTCCGAACGCGACGGAATGCGTCTGCTGGCGGATTTGATGCAGGAGCGTTTCACCGGGTTCGAATCCCGCTATTTTGAATGCGGTGAAGCGTTTGATTGAAAAATGAGCGGATTTTTCCGGAAATCCGCTTGTAAATTTAAAAATCCGGAGTAAATTATCTGGTTCCTGAATCCGTATTACCCGATCACGGAAGGAAGAGCGAACCGCAGACCTGGCGGAAAACGGTTCAACAGATTGTGTCCGGAGGACAAATTACAAAACATGAATCGGAGAAACTGATAATGAAAACTTTTCTTGCAAAGGCAGGAGAAATTGAGCGCAAGCACATTGTGTTTGACGCGGAGAACGTCCCCGTTGGACGCCTTGCTGTAAAGATCGTCAACGCTCTTCGCGGCAAAGATTGCCCGACCTATACCCCGCATGTCGATACGGGTAAATTCGTCATCGTGATCAACGCCGCCAAGGTGCTTCTCACCGGAGCGAAAGAGACCGGCAAAGTCTATGTCGACTACTCCGGCTACCGCAGCGGCCGCACGGAAAAGAGCGCGGCTTATGTCCGCGAGACCAATCCGGAGCGTCTGATCCGCGACGCCGTCTGGGGAATGCTTCCCAAGGGCCGTCTCGCCAGAGCGCAGTATCGCAAACTGAAAGTCTACGCCGGCGCCGAGCATCCGCACGCCGCTCAGAAACCTGAAACGGTTAAATAAGGAGAAATGGAATGAGCACTGAACTCCGTACAACCGGACGCAGAAAATGCGCCAGCGCCAGAGTCGTGATCGCCGAAGGTTCCGGCAAGATCACCGTCAACGGCAAAGCTTTTGAAGAATATTTCAATACCGAGGCTCTCCGCGGATACATCCTCCAGCCGCTCGCGGTCACCGGTTTTTCCGGCAAGATCGACGTCAAGGCGACTGTTTCTGGCGGCGGAAAAGCCGGTCAGGCGGGCGCCGTCCGTCATGGTATCGCCCGTGCTCTCGTCAAACACGACGAAGAGGCCTGCAAGGCGCAGCTCAAGGCCAACGGCATGCTGACCCGTGACGCTCGTGAGAAAGAACGTAAGAAACCCGGTCAGCCGGGCGCAAGAAGACGCTTCCAGTTCTCCAAGCGCTGATTTCGATTTTCCGGAATCATTCAGGGAACTCCCCTCAAAAGGAGTTCCTTTTTTTATTTTAAAGCGTTGCGGGGGCATTTCAGACTACTGATCCGCAAGATGCAATCTGTTCGCGGAGTTCCGCCCGCTTTTTTCTTTTCGCCGATCGGCTCCCGGAGTCCGGATCAATGACCGTTTATTGCAAGAATGAACTTTCCGTGAACGGACAGCCGGCTTCACCGCCGATGCCGGAATCAACGCCGCCGCAAGGGTATAGCGCTGTCCGCCCGTTGCATCGTTGACCTGTCCCCGTATCTCTGAAGGAAAAGGTCATCGCAGTGAAAACAGAGAC
>URNE01000322.1 GCA_900549045.1 uncultured bacterium
TTTCACTCATCGAACCCCGGAACAAGTTTTCTGAACCGCGAAGTTTACCGCGACAAGGTGCTCGGCTGCTGGACCGGAAAAAACATCGGCGGGACGCTCGGCGCTCCGTATGAAGGCAAGCTGGAACTTTTTGACATCCACTTCTACACGCAGGATCTCAAGGGCAATCCCGCGCCGAACGACGACCTTGATCTTCAGCTCGTCTGGCTCAAGGCGATTGAGGAAAAGGGGCTTTTTCAGATCAACGAGCGCGTGCTCGGCGAATACTGGCTGGCGCACGTTACCGGCCCCTGGAACGAATACGGTGTCGGCAAGTTCAACATGGCGAACGGCTTCCCCCCGCCGCTTTCCGGCTTCTGCAACAACGACGTCTGGAAAAACAGCAACGGCGCATGGATCCGCTCTGAAATCTGGGCATGTCTCTTCCCCGGAGAACCCGACGAAGCCGCTCCGTATGCGTGGTATGACGCCTGTGTCGACCATGCGGATGACGGCATCTATGCGGAAATTTTCACCGCGACGCTTGAATCCGCGGCGTTCGTCGAGAGCGATCTGCGCAAGCTCATCAGCTATGCGCTTGCCCGCATCCCCGCCGACTGCCGCGTCGCCCGCAGCGTTAAAATCGTACTCGACGCCTTCGACGCCGGAGAGGACTGGAAGACCGCCCGTCAGAAAGTGCTCGACGACAGTGCGGATCTCGGCAGCTTCCAGGCTCCGGCAAACGTCTCCTATGCGATTATCGGCCTTCTCTACGGCAAGGGCGACTTCGGCCGTTCGGTCTGTCTCGCGGTCAACTGCGGCGACGATACCGACTGTTCCGGCGCGACCTGCGGTGCGGTTCTCGGCATCATCAACGGACGCACCGGCATTCCGAAAGAGTGGATCGAGCCGATCGGCGAAGCAATCAAGACCGTTGCCATCGACCCGTTCCATGCCGATGCTCCCGCAACGCTTGATGAACTGACCGACCGCGTCGTTGCGTGCAAGAGAATTGCGGACCTTGCCAATCCGACCCTGATGCGCCTGACCGACGGTGAAACGGTTGTCGATGAAGCTCTGCTCGCCCGTCTCGCGGACGGTTCGGAGACGGTGAAGCGCGTGCTGTCCAAGTCTTCGAAATATCTGACTTTTGAGTTCCCGTTCGGTTTCTTCGGCATTGATTTCGAGAAGAGTCCCGTCATCGTTCCGGGGGAATCGCAGGAACTCGCGCTTGAATTCTTCGGCGGAACCCATGACGATCAGACGTTTTCGATTGAGTGGCATCTGCCGGAAGGCTGGAGCATTGCGGAAGGCACCGAGCAGCGTTTCATGACTTACGTCGGCGGCCGCCGCAAAGTCACGGTCACCATCACTGCGGGAGAATTCTCCGGGGCGTTTGAATACATCCCGGTCACCTTCCGCTTGAGCGGACGCAGCTATCCGGTTTACGGAACGGTTCCCTTCCAGCGCGCTGGTGTGATGGGGGCGAACGGACGTTACGGCGTTTATCAGGATTACTGGGACCGCCGCAACCAGATTCTTGCTCGCACCGCAAAATAATCCATCCGGAAAATTTCCGCATTCCGGACGCCTTTGTTTAAAGTCCGGCCGGATTTTTTTTGTTTTTTTATTGAAAAAAGCGGACCGGAAGGTTAAAGTATCCTGAAAACACGAGGAGTCGTTTATGCTGAATCTGGATTTGCTGAAAGAACTGATCCGCTGCAAGGCGGTCACTGAAAATGTGGAGGGGGTCAACCGCGCGGTCGACCGGATGCATGAATTTCTGAAAAACAAAGGTCTGCATTGCACGGTGGAGACTTTGAACGGCCGCAAAATTCTTTATGCCGCGACGGTTCCCGGAAAGACTCCGGATGTTCTGCTGAACGCGCATCTGGATGTCGTGCCCGCGCCGGATTCGATGTTTGAGCCGGAGGAGCGTGACGGGAAGCTTTTTGCGCGCGGAAGTTCCGATTGTCAGGGGAATTCTCTCGTGCTTGCGGAGGTGTTGAGCTCGCTTGTCGGCAAAGCGAGCGCGGGCGTGCTGTTTTCGACCGATGAGGAGACCGGCGGTTCGACAACCGCTTATATGGTGGAACGCGGTTACGGAGCGAAGAAGATCATTCTGATTCTGGACGCCGCGCCGTACGGAATCGCCCATGCGCAAAAGGGAATCATCTCCCTGACGCTCCGGGCGAACGGGAAGGGCGGCCACTCTTCCGAACCATGGGCGTTGAGCAACCCGATTGATCTTCTGGTTGACGGTTATGTGAAACTGCGCGCCGCGTGGCCTGCGCTTCCGGCCGATCACTGGGGCGATTCCATGACTCCGTGCATCATTTCCGGCGGTCAGGCGTTCAACCAGATTCCGGATACGGCGGAGATGGTTCTGAACATCCGTTTCATCCGTCCCGGAGATGAAGAGAAGATCATCGGCGGAATCAGGGAGATCACCGGGCTTGAAGTGATCGTCAACTCCATTTCCGCTCCCGCGTTCGTCGACGAATCGCATCCGCTGATGCGGAAGCTGAAGGCGGATATGCAGAAACGTTTTCCGGATCACAAGATTGAATTTTACCGGATGCACGGCGCAACCGACGCCCGGCACTTTGCGGAGCTCGGCGTTCCGATTGCGATCCTCGGCAGCGAAGGCGGCGGAATGCATTCCGCCGGGGAATGGGTTTCTCTGGCAAGTCTGGAAGATTGCCGCGTTCTGCTGAGCGATTTCATCCGAAGCATATGAACGGAGCTTTTTACAGACCCGTTCCGCTGAACCGTCAGGCGGAGTTCACGCTGGTGAATGTGTTCCATGAATGCACGGAATACGTGCGGAATTACACTCTTCCGTTTAACATGCTGACGATTCATCTCCGGGCGGAAGGCGATGATGCGTCCGTTGTGGAGAATCTGCGGACCGGCAAGGTGTATCGTGCGCGGATGAACGATATAACGCTGATTCCTGCCGGCATGCCGCAGCAGTATCGTCATACGCTGCGTTCCGAACGGTATTCGATTCATTTCAGACTGGAGCTTTACCCGGGAATCGACGTGTTCAGCGAAGGGAGTTCGCGGATTGTAGAAAATTCTCCGGAGCTCCGGGCGGAGGCTGAGGAGATTTTCCGCGAGCCGAACCGGGTGCTGATGCTGTCGCGGTGTCGGGAATTTGCTCTCCGGTTCTGTCACCGTTACTGGCCGGAGCGGGAACCCGTCCGGGCGGAACGGGCGCGTTTTTTCGAGCCGGTCCTGCGGCAGGTCCGCCGTTCGCTTTCCGCCGAACTTCAGGTTGCGGACATGGCGGAGATCGCGGGCTGTTCCCGAGGATATTTCGTGCGGGAGTTTCAGGCGGTTTTCGGACAGTCCCCGAAGGAGTATCTTCAGCATGAGCTCTACCGTCGCGCGAGTGTGCTCCTGCTTGCGCCGGGAGCGTCGGTGAAGTCCGTCGCGGACGAGCTGCGCTTCGGCGGCAGGCTGACCGACGTACACGCGGAAAACGGCCGCGTGCTGTTCACCGGTGACGAGAACACGCTGGCATGGGCGAACTTGAATCTGCGCTGTGCAGAGCGTGTGCTCATCCGCATCGGCACGTTCAAGGCCAAGACGTTCGATCAGCTGTTTGAAGGGGTCAA
>URNE01000323.1 GCA_900549045.1 uncultured bacterium
GACGCTTCTCTGCGCAACTGCGCGCCCGCCGTCAACCGGATGGTCGAAATAACGGTGGAAGACCGTCAAATCACCTTCTTTGCGAAGTTCGGTATAGCGCATGGTGCATGCCACATCATAATTCGCATAGTAGCCTTTATATCCGGTTTTGCGCAGGTTTTCGTGGAAGAAACGGGTGATTTCAGACTCTTTATGGAAAATGAACTTCTGAATCAGATCGAAGTTCTTTCCGCGTTTCTGGTAATCCCGGTAGGAAGGAGCCGGAATATCCGATTTCGTGTATTTTTTCCATTCCTCTTTCAGCGGAGTCCAGTCCTGCGGACGTAGGAACGCGAAATCCTGTTCATTGTAACCGATGCAGAAAAGCACCTGGGGATCGTCTTTCACAGCGAATCCGGTATACGGGTTCACATGATTCATATAAGCGTCAACCGCGCGGATCCAGTCCTTGCGTGCCATCTCATTGTAATGCAGGAGGAACCCCTGATTCGGATCTTTTTTGAATTGTTCAATCCAGCGCAGGCAGAGATAAGGGTTGTTGTCCAGAGTCGCATGAATCCAGATTCCCTGTTTTGCACATTCGGCGTAGAAAAAATCCAAATCGTCCTGAATCTGTTTGGTGTATTCGGGGTTCAGCTCCGCCGGATTGTAATGTTCGACCTCTCCCAGCGGCTTGCCCTGAGCCTCTGCGCCGTCAATCAGCAGTTTCAAGGTGTGCTGGAAATATTCATCGTTGAATCTGACAATTCCGCCGCGGGAATAAAACGGTCGCTCAATGCGGATCATATTGAATCCGCGTCTCCGCAATTCCTTTGCATGAGTGCGGAGAATCTCCCTCCACTGCTCCCGCGTTATTTTTCCCTTCAGATAATCCAGCAGATTTCTGGAAAACGGAACAGGAATGCGGTAGGGAAAGCCGAAGCCGAGAGTTGTGGAGTAAAAGCGGATCGGGCGATCCGGCTCGGATTCCCGGTAAAACTGTCCATTCCGGATGACGACGCGTTCGATCGGCTTCACTCCGTCGCGGCTCAAATCCAGGGCGGATCCCGGAATAACCGTTTTTGTCATATCATAGACAAGCGGATGCCATTCGGCATCTGCAGTCACCGTGTACGTCTTTGATTTTCCGGGCGCCCCAGAAACCAGCATCGCGGCGGAAAACAGCAATGCGCCCAATGTGAGTTTGTTCATCATTATACCTTTCTATTATGGATTTGAGTTGTTTGTCAGACGGACACGGTACGACGAAGCATCCGTTCCGCCGGGGTACCAGTGGAGTCTCCGGTTGCTCAGGACGTTGTAAACGGGCTTGGAAAAGAGATCGGCAATTCCGCCCGGAAGTCCTCCTTTGATGCTCCCGACATGGCCGTCGGCAAATGTAATATTCGCCGCATTTCCATTCCATGCATAAATAATTCCGCCTTCGCCCCAATTGATTTCATACGTATCATAAAGATGCGAACAAGCAAGAATCTTTCCCCCGTTGTCTGCTTCATTTTTCGCGTTTGCACGGTTTTCCGCAAGCATGACTACCGCCGACGGAGTTTTTATCGAACTCTGCCGGAAACTTGAAAGATGCGGATTCAATCCGTAACCGCCGTATGTACAGTTCCAAGTTCCCCATGGATCATCTGCCAACTTTTGCGGTGTCAGTGTTGACATGTACTTGCTGCCAGCTGCATTTTTATCCAAAGCTCCGGGACAGCAGAGCACTTTTCCAGAGGTTGCATATTTTCCCGTCAGCAGCCACCACGCCCAGTTTCCCGCGTCTCCGCCGGGAACATACGAGCTCTGATTGAAGAAGTCGTTCATGTACATTCCGTTTGCGGCATCTGTGTAAGCCTGCATCATCTGTCCGATCTGACGCAGATTTCCCGTGCAGCTTATCGCTTTTGCTTTCTGTCGGGCCGAATTCAGGGCAGGCAAAAGCATGCCGGCAAGGATTGCGATGATCGCAATTACCACAAGGAGCTCTATAAGCGTGAATCTTCGGAATTTTGCAGCAGAATCAGGATACGGAATATTCCTTTGACTGAAGGGTTTCATAGCGCTGCCTGCCTTTCGTCTTTTTATTTTGCGAGTTCTGCGGATCCGTCTTTGATCTGGAAGCTCAGCTTGTAGCTCTTGCCGGCTTCGACCGGAAGATTGAATCCGAGATAGTTGTCATGGCTGAGAAGCATTGCGGGAGTTCCGTTTGCTCCGGCCGTCGGAAGATAAGTTGCTTTTACGCCTGTCACAAAGCCGCGGGGCATAAGTTTTCCGCCTTTTTTCTTCGTTGTCACCTTGAAATCTCCGTTCGGAACAAGAGCGCCGTTCATCTTGATGCTGTTGACAAGAACCCAGCGCGGCTCGCCCGGATCATTCTGCGACTTCACCAGCAGAAAAACAGTGCCCGCCTTTTCCGGAGTGAAAGAAAAGCTGTATTCCTCCCACTCATCCGGAGCGACTCCGAGTCCCTGTGCAAGAACCGTGCAGGCCTGTTTGTCCGCATCCGAAATCCAGCTCATCGGCTCCGCGCTCATCGTGTCGCTCGGCTCGCTTTCCAGTGCGATTTTCTGCCGCATTCCGTCAACATCCACGCGGAAGGTTGCTTCCTGTGCCGAGAGAGTCAGCGCGGCGGCCGCAGCGGCCAGAAACAGTGTCATTTTCATCGTTTTCATCCTTTTCCTTTTGTGTTTATATTTTTTACGGAACCGCATGATGAGATGCGGATTTCCGTCGACATCGTAATATGTCCGGTCGTCCTCTGAATCGGCTGTTTGAGAATGCAGTAGCGGATCAGCTCCGCAACCTGACCGGTTGAAAAATAGACTGTGTCAAGGTTTGACAATTTTTGATACGGCAGATCCGTCGGAAGATCGGTGCTCAGAAACGACAGCTGTTCCGGAACGCGGATTCCCAGCTCACGGAGTCTTGAGCAGGCAAAATCCGCATCACCGGACCGCGGCGCCCAAATTGCATCCGGGAACGGAGAAGCGGTCAGAATTTCATCGAAATCCTCATAGTTCACAAACCGCACATCCGTCTCCGGGAAGTGTTCCTGCATGTACGATTTGAACATCCAGGTGCGCGGAATGCTTTCCAGACAATCCGTCCGTTTCTGCATCGGAATCCAGATTTTCCGGTGTCCGCGTTCCGCAAGATATTTTGCCGCAGTGCATCCGAGTTCGCATTCGTCGACAAGAATGGAAATATCCCCGCCGCGCCCATACGCATTGACAATGCGCACTGCCGGATTCGCATTCCGCAATTCCGTTTCCAGCCCATCCGGAATCGCACCGAAACAGACGACAATATCCGAAACTTCCATCGAGCGGACGATTTTTTTGCGGTTTCGGAGACTGTCAAAAATGAAGCAGTTGAATTCCGTGGAAAGCAGTCCCAGCAATTCCGTTCCGCGCAGCGCATAATACGGTATGAGGAGATTCGCAATAATCACAACGGAACCGCTGCGGGCTGGAAAATAATCGAGCCGGCCGTTGCGGCTGAGCACTTCAAGCACGCGGTCGCGCGTCTCTTTACGCACATTCGCCTCATGATTCAAAACCCGGTAAACGGTCTTGAAACTCACACCGGCCTCTTTTGCCAATTCTTTGTAAC
>URNE01000324.1 GCA_900549045.1 uncultured bacterium
GGATCGGCAGAAGCGAAGATAGGTTGATTCTCTCCCAGCTCGAGTTCGCGCGCGGGCAGTCCGAAGCCAAACGCGGCGTGCAGGTTCTCAGCCGGGAATCGTTCCTGGAAGGCTCCGCCGACCGCTCCGACCTCGCGGTTCTGAAGAATCTCACGGATAAACTCGGAGTGACCCGCTGGGAAGTTCCCGCGAACTTCCCGCTCGCTCTCGCCGACGCGCTCCGCGAAAACGGCGTGGAAATCCGCGCCCTTCCCGATCCCTTCTTCCCGAAGCGCCAAATCAAAACCGCCGCGGAACTGCGCAAGATCGCCGAAGCGGAAGCCGTCACCGAAGATTCCATGCGCTATGCCCGCGACCTCCTCCGCTCCGCGCAGGTCAACTCAAAAGGAGTGCTCACACGCAACGGAAAACCATTCACCTGCGACATGCTCCGCGCGGAAATCGAAGGGTTCCTCAAACAGCGCGGCTGCACGGCGGAACAGACCATCACCGCCTGCGGCGAAGACGCCTCCCAGCCGCACAACCTCGGCTCCGGCCCTCTCCTCGCGGGAAAACCGATCGTGATTGACATCTTCCCGCGCTCCGACCGCTCCGGGTACTGGGGCGATATGACACGCACCTTCTGCAAAGGAAAAGCGCTCCCCGTTGTCCGAAAGGCTTTCAAATCCGTTCTGAAAGCCTCGGAAATCGCACAGAAGATGATCCGCGCCGGAGTTTGTGCGGCGGATGTTCACCGCGCGGCGGCGGAGTCCATGGCGTCCGACGGATTCCTCACCGGTCACACCCCGGACGGTCTCCCGTGCGGCTTCATTCACGGACTCGGACACGGACTCGGACTGGAGATTCATGAAGGACCGCGTGTCTCCCCGGTCAACCCGAACCCGCTCGCCGCGGGAAATGTCGTCAGCGTGGAACCGGGACTCTATCATCCCTCATGGGGCGGAATCCGCCTGGAGGATATCGTCGCCGTCACCAAAGACGGCTGTCACAACTTCAACACCATGGAAAAAGAACTGGAGCTTGACTGATGACCTGCACACTTGCTGTCGCCTGCGAAAAAGACGCCGTCGCACCGCATTTCGGGAACTCCCCGGAATTTGCCGTGTTTGAAATTCTGGAAAACCGCATCAACGGGCTCCGCAAGGTTTCCGCCGCCCCCGGCGACGCCGCGCATATCGCACTTCTCCGAAAGCTGAATGCGAGAGTTCTGCTCTGCGGCGCCCTTGAATCCTCCGCCCGCGCCGCTCTTGAAGAAGCAGGAATCGAAATCGTTGACGGACAGACAGGCGACATCATTCAGGCCGCAGGCGCGTTCCTGATGAAACTTGTCCGTGCTGGGAAATAACACGACCGGAGAAGGGGCTTACAGCTCCTTTTTGACTCTCTGCTGATATTTTTGAGTCGGAGCCAGTTTGCGGTTGACGTTATTCCGCAAACCGGTTCCGTAAATCGCGGGACTTCCGCCGCCGGAGTTCCCTACTTCGCGGGCCGGAGCGTCGTTCCCCGTCTCCGTCTGCGCGGAAGCCTCTGCGGCTTTCTCCGGAGCCTTTGCCGGCTCTTCCGATTCCGTCTTTCCGGAGTCTGATTCCCCGGCATTTTCAGGCGTCTCTTCCTCCGTGCCGGGTTCTTTGTAATAAAGTTCCTTCAAATGCGCAATTTTTTTTGCCGTATCCGTCTGAAAACTCAGACGGTCCACAGTCCATGTCAGCGTTTCAATCACTCTGCCGGTAACCGCCTCGATCTCCTGTTGCGGAAGAGAGGGAATCCGGACGCTCATCGGAGAAACGGCCAGCATCAGAGCAAACGTTCCGGCAAAAACGACGCCGCTCGCCCCGCCGCAGAACAGCCCGCCGAGGAAATCGAAAAGCAGCGGAAAAGAATACTCTTCCGGATTCGGCATCAGCTGTTTTGCCGCCGCATGGAAAACAAACACCAGAACAAGCCAGCAGGAGCCGATCAGGCAAAGATGTTTGTACGCCCCGCTTTTTTCATTGAACGCGGAGAGATAACCCGCGAGGAAATCCACGCCCCAAAGCGCAATATATACGGAAAACACCGCGCTCAGCAGAATTATCCACGCCTTCAGCAGACGCTGCTTGGAACCGATCAGCGCAAACACAATCGCCATTCCGAAAACGATGAGATTCACCATGATTCGATCACTCCATTTTTAAGATGACGCGTTCAACTTCATCTATACTCGTCTCACCGCGCTCAACAAGCCGGAGCGCATCGTTCAGCATCATCGAAGAACTGCCGTTCTGCTGCTCCAAAAACTCTTTGACCTCGGAGAGAGATTCTCCGTTTTCAAGCAGCGCCTTCAGCTCCGTCGTCATGGGCATCATCTCGAAAATCGCATGGCGTTCCTTGTAGCCCGTTCCGTCACATTCCCGGCAGCCGCAAGGCGCATAAATCTGATCCTGTCTCCAGCCGGAAGCCTCGAAATACTCGCGGTACTCCTCCGGAAGCGTTGTGCGCTGTTTGCAGGAACAGAGCTTGCGGACAAGCCGCTGAGAGACGATCATCCGCAGGGTGGATGCAAGCGAACGCATCGGCACGCCGAGCGACATCATGCGGTCCAGCGTTCCGATATTGTCGTTGCTGTGCAGAGTTGCAACAATGAAGTGACCGGTTTGAGCCGCCTGCGTCGCAATCTCCGCGGTCTCCCTGTCGCGGATTTCTCCCAGACATATCACATCCGGATTCTGACGCAGTGCGTTGCGCAGCAGCGCCGCAAACGTAATCTCCGCCTTGGTGTTCACCTCCATCTGACTGATATTCGGCATGATATTTTCAATGGGATCCTCAATGGACATGATGTTTTTGATTGAATAATCAAAAGACTGGAGGATTCCGTAAAGGGTCGTCGTTTTGCCGCTTCCCGTAGGACCGCAGATCAATAACATTCCGGACGGCATTCCAAGCACGCTTTTCAGCATTTTCTGATTCTCGAGCGTCATGCCGAGATCCTCAAGTTTCATCGGTCCGCCCGCGCAGCCGAGCACCCGGACCGTAATCTTCTCTCCTCCGAACGCTCCGACACTCGCGACTCGGAACGCCGCCTGTCCTTCCGGCACCCGTGCAGTAAACGAGCCGTCCTGCGGACGGCGACGCTCAAAACTGTCCATTCCGGCAGCAACTTTAATGGCGCTGATCACGGCATTGGCGAGCGTATCATCAAGCGTCCGAACCATGCGCAAGCCGCCGTCCACGCGAAGACGGACCGTATAAACGGAATCCTTTTTCGGATCAATGAAAATATCACTCGCCCGTTTTTTCAGAGCAAGGAAGATCAGCTCCTTCATGACCTCAAGCGATTCCGAATAGGATGCGTCGTCCAGGGAAAGCACGCTTTTCCCGCGCGAATCCAGAATATCAATCTCCGGCGGAGGCGGTTTCCTGAAAACAATGTCTTCCAAAACAACTTTGTATAATTTGAACCCGCCGAAAACAAGCAGGCAAAGCGGACCGGCAAAAAGCGCAGCCGTATTCAAATATGCTTTTGTTTTCTCCCCGCATCCTGAATATTTTGCAATAAAACTCAATGTATACACGCCGGTCAAGAACCATAGAATCAGAACAAGAAGATTTATGAAA
>URNE01000325.1 GCA_900549045.1 uncultured bacterium
CGGAAAAATAGTACGGATTGCAATAGCCGAGCTGATATGAAATTTCCTTCAGCGAATTCCTCGTATGGGTCAGCAGATATTTCGCCTGTTCAATCCGGCAGTTCAGACGGTATTCATAAGGCGTCATGCGGAACTTCTCACGAAAACACTTCTCCAGCCAGGTCTGACTGATATTGAACTCCTCCGCAATCTTCCGGATCTGAAGCGGCTGATCCAGATGATGCTCCAGCCGTTCCACCACCGCATGCAGCAGATAAAAGCTCTTTTTCGCAGGATGAAGCTGAAGAGAAAGCCGCGTCAGAAGCTCATGACTTGCCCCGATCAGATCCGGAATATCCTCCTGCTCCCGGCTCTGAATCAGAACGGAGATCCGTTCCAGAAGCGAGAGCGGCCTCCCCGGCTCTTCAAGGGAAAGCACATTGACATCGTTCAATCCCAGCGTTTCGCAAAAGGAAAGCAGATTCATCCCTTTGAACTCCACGACCTTCTTGCGGTAAAAATGCGGAAAAACCGTTTCAAAACGGTACGTGTGCTCCGGAGGAATGACTATGACGTCCCCGACACCAAGACGGTATTCGCGTCCGTCGCAAAAATAGTTGAGGCGTCCCTCCTCGATGAATGCGACGATCATGTAGCGGCAGAACTCTTCACGGAAAACAAAACGTTCGTGTCTCCGGGTGTCTTCGTACGCAAACGGATAAACGGGAAAGGCGTCCAGTCCGGGAAAACGCCAATGCACCAGCACTCCGATATCCCGGTTCTGGAAATTTCCCGAATGCTGACGGATATTCCGCTTTACCTCTTTCCGCATGACGACTGCAATCCATATTGTTTTGTTTGATTTTCCATATTACTTTACCATGCCTGCCCCTTGTTTTCAAGCTGAAATGTTGTATAATTTCAAGAAACGGGAGCTTTCAATGAAAACGATCCGCATTACAGAACAGGATGCAAAACAGAAACGCTGCACACCGGCGGCAATCGGCAACGGGGATCTCTCGCTGCTCATTGATTACGAAGGAATGCAGCGGCAGACGGAAGCCGGATGGGGCAAACTCATTCCCGGCATCCGCCGCGCGGGTTTCCGCTACAACACTCCACTCGGCGAACTGATTCCGTTCGGATATTTTCTCACGGAAATTCCCGGTACGGGAAGCGTTGAAAACTTTCAGCAGACACTTGATCCCTCGTGCGGCCTCGTCACATCCGACTGTCTGTATGCGGACGGGACGGAGCTTCACGCCGAAACCTTCTGCGCGCTGCACCGCAATATCGTTGTCCTGAAACGGCGGATTGACCGTCTCGCCGGACGCCCCTTCCGTCTGCTCCATCATTTTTCCCCGAAATATGCGGAACTGGAGTGGAATCCGGACGGAGAAATCCGCTACGCAATCGAAGGCATCCGCATGTTTGAGGGCTCCATCCGTTTCGAAACCGACGTTCCGTTCACATTCCGGCGCGAAGAAAACTGTTTCATCTGGGAGACGAAGGCGGATGCGTTCACTCTGCTTCTCCGGTTCGACGACTCCGCGCCCGCCGGTTCCGCGGAAAAGCTGCTGGAAGAGTCCCGCTGCGAATGGAACAGATACTGGGAAGAAGGGTTCGTGGAAGTTCCATCTGAAAACATTCAGAGGATGTATGACCTGGCGCAGTATCATCTGCGGATTTCCTCTACTTGCTGGGGAATGCCGACCGGAATTTTCGATTCGCACTGGAACGGACTCTATTTCGCTTTCGACGAATATTTCTGCTTCATGGGGCTTGCAACCAGCGGACACATGGAAACGGCGGCGAAAATTCCGGCGTTCCGTCATTCGCTCATCGGTTCCGCCCGGTTCCGCGTGGAGGGGGAAAAAACGGTCCGCGAACCGGGCGTCGTTCTCTACCCGTGGGTCTCAAATGAAAACGGACAGGAGAACTCGCGGCGCGGCTTCTGGTATGATCACATCTTCCACGCCTCGCACATTGCGCTCACCGCATATGAAGCCTTCCGGTTCACCGGCGACCGCAAGCGGCTCGAAAAAATCTGGTACCCGCTGATCTGGGGCTGCACGGAATGGCTCCGCACCTTCCATATTGTCCGCGGGGAAAACGGGACAGCGGAGATCGGCGCCTGCACCGACCTCGAACGTCTGCGCGGAATGCGCCGCAACCCCTTCATGACTGCCTGCTCCGTCATCGCGACGCTCCGGGCGGCGGCGGAAACGGGAGAACTCCTCGGGCGCGATTCCGACCTGGTTGAACTCTGGCGCAAACTCGCGGAAGAGCTCAAAACCAGTCTGCCGCACAATGAATCACGCTACCTTCCGTACAAAGACTGTCCGGAAGAGATTCATTCCATCGGACAGTTCGCCGGGATTTTCCCTTACGGCGTGCTGAATCACGAAGATCCGCTTCAGCGCGGAGCATATCTGGACTACCTCCGCTCGCGCGAAGAATGCGGCAATATGTACGCCGGTACCGGAAACGGAGTCTGCTCGTGGTATCAATGCTGGGAGGCTCTCACGGAAAGCGCTCTCGGAAACGGAGAACGCGCGTGCGAACTGCTGGAAGATCTCTTTCATGACTGCGGCTGTTTCGGCGAACTCTTTGAAATCGGATCATGCGGATACCGTCCCTGGTTCACGACGGCGGAAGCGCAAATGGTTCACGCGCTGAACAGCATGCTTCTGCAATTCAATCCGGACGGCTCCGCAAGAATCGCTCCGGCGGTCCCGCGCGCCTGGAAAAATTTCCGTTTCCGTCTCCAGGGCAAAAACGGAACAAAAATCGAAGCAGAATTCCGGAATGGAACAGAATTATAAAACAAAAACGAAAGGCAGGTCACATCATGAAACTTCACACACTCGAAAGACACCGTTTCAAACGCAAATCCGGCAGATTCACGCTTATAGAACTCCTCGTTACGATTGCGATCATCGCGATACTGGCCGGAATGCTTCTGCCCGCATTGAACGCGGCAAGAGAAAAAGGACACGCGATTTCCTGCCTCTCCAATCTCAAATCGCTCGGAACGATCAACACCATGTATATGAACGACGCGGAAGGGTGGATGGTCTCCTTTGACGGCAAGTACAATTACGGCGACATCTGGCGTGATATGGGGATGAAACTTCAGGCTCAGTCGCTCGGCTGCCCCTCACGCGGGAAATCCGCAAAACCGTTCTGGACCGACACAGAGGGACGCCTCCGCGTCGACGCGAACTCCATCTACGGCGCGCATGGGTATCCCTGGAAAGGCGAATTCGACGACGGTCTCACCGGGAGTTTCTCCTACGGAACATCTCCCGCATATTCGTTCACGCGTCTTCTGATGTACAAGGGTCCCGGCAAATTCATTGTTTTCGGAGACAGCGCACACCCGACAACCGCGAACGTTCAGTCCTACACGCTCAGCACCGATGCGGCAAAGGGAAAAGTCCTGCGCTTTCAATTCCGTCACACAAAACGCGGCAATGCTGTTTTCAGCGACGGCTCCGCCCGTGCGCTCGGCACGCAGGAGGTCCGCGACTGTCACGGAAAAGGCGCGACCGCACTCGACGCCGCATTGAACACCATTCTGCTTTAATTCCGGAGAAAATTCATGAAAC
>URNE01000326.1 GCA_900549045.1 uncultured bacterium
GGAGCTTCCGCAGGAGCGGCCGCTGCCTGTTCGCGCTCGGCAATCATGTCCTCGACGCGTTCTTTCAGGGTCGCGAGCTCTTCGATGTTCATCTTCGCGAGCGGCTTGTTCTCGTTGACCGGGATGTCAAGTCCGTGGGCGCGCAGAAAATCATCGATTTTATCCTGGTTCTTTTTGTAGAGATAGAATCCGACTGCCGCAACGCCAACTCCGACGGCGGCTCCGACCAGATGATCTGTTGTGATTGCCATTTTTTCCTCCTTATTTTACTGGGTTAGTTGTGTTTTACAGGTTCATGCATGTCGTAGAAGAAAATCCGCAGAGAGTTTCCGACGACAAGAATTGTGCTTGCATTGTGCATTACCGCACCGAAGATTACCGGCAGCATTCCGAGACCGCCGAAGAGAAGTCCGACGGTGTTGATGCCGACCGAGACGAAGAAGTTCTGGCGGATGACGTCCATCGTGTGATGAGCGAGTCCGTAGACTCCGGGGAGCATCAGCGCGTTGTCGCCGGCGATCGTGATGTCGGCCGCCTCCATCGCAATGTCCGTGCGGGTCTTGCCGAGCGCGATTCCGACGTCGGCATAGGCGAGTCCCGGCGCGTCGTTGATGCCGTCGCCGACCATTACGACTTTGTTGCCGCCGGACTGCATCCGGAGCACGGCGCGTGCTTTGTCTTCGGGCAGAAGTTCGGATTCGAATCCGTCAAGTCCGAGCCGCTGGGCGACGACATCCGCCTGCTGTTCGAGGTCTCCGGTCAGCAGAACAATGTCGTCGACTCCGGCGTAGCGCAGACGGTTGAGCGCTTTTTTCATATTTTCGCGGAGCGGGTCGCGGATGCCGATCAACCCGATGATTTCGTTGTCGCGAGCCACAAAGATGACGCTTTCTCCGTTCGAGAAGAGTTTGGACGCCTGTTCTTTCATCGGGTGGGTGTGGATGCCGCTTTCGTTCAGGAAGCGTTTGCTGCCGACCCGGATGCAGTGCCCGCCGACTTCAGTGCAGACGCCACGTCCGACGACGGTCTGGATTTCTCCGTGCGGGGGGATGTGACCGCCGTTGCGCTGGAGGTGGGAGAGGATCGCGACCGCCATCGGGTGCTTCGAAGTCTCTTCCGCCGCCGCGGCGAACGCCATGATGTCCATGCGCTGGTACTGTTCGGAGTTGGTCGTGATGCTGACGACGCGCGGTTTGCCTTCGGTCAGCGTTCCGGTCTTGTCGAGGATCAGCGTATCGGCTTCGGTGAGCGATTCAATGGAACCGCCGCCTTTGATGAGCACGCCGTTGCGCGCCGCGGTGCTGATCGCCGCCGAGAGTGCCGCCGCTGTCGAAAGCCGGATGCCGCAGGAATAGTCGATGATGAGCATGTTGAGCGCGCGGTTGATGTCGCGCGTTGCAAAGTAGACGACTCCGGCGAGGAGAATGTTGACGGAGACCAGCGCGGAGGAGAAGCGGTCCGCGTAGGTTTGGATTGCGGCTTTCTTGCCTTCCGCGTCCTCCACCATGCGGATGATGCGGGAGACCGCCGTCTGGTCGCCGACGGATTCGACGCGAGCGGTGATGACGCCGTCCGCGACGATGGTTCCGGCGAAGATTTTCCCGCCGGCTTCACGCGTCACCGGTTCGAATTCTCCGGTGATGGAGGCCTGGTTGATCATGGCGCGTCCGGCGACGATGACGCCGTCCGCGCAGATTTTTTCTCCGGTGTGAACGACGATGAGATCGTTGAGTTTCAGTTCGGAAACGGGGATTTGCTGAAGAGCGCCGCCGACTTCATTGTTGAGCGGCCGCCAAACCTGCTCGTTGTCGACGGAGAGCATGTCGCGGATGGCGTTGCGGGTGCGGTCCATGGTGTAGACGGTCATCGCCTCCGCCGCGTCGTGCAGGAGCAGGACGGTGAGAGCGGAAGCTGTTTTGCCCGTCAGGACGCTGGAGAGAACCGCCATTGCGCTGAGAGTGTCGGCGTTGGGCAGGAAGGATTTGCGGAGCGCATCGAATCCGCTGCGGAAGAGCGGTGCCGCGAGCGAGAGTGCGCCGAGTCCGGTGAATCCGAAAAGGCGTCCGGTGATTGTGGCGGGAACGCTTGCGCGGGTGAGCCATGAGGCGAGCAGAAGTCCACCGGCCGCGGCGCTGCGGAGGAGCATGGTGGAGAACGGTTCTTCATGCAGGTTGCGTTCCTGCACGGAGAGCCGGTTCCGTTCTTCGCGCTCCATCTGAAGAGCGTTCAGGGAGTGGGATGCAATGATGCTTTCGACGGAGTCGATCAGATCATCGGCGCTCGTCATTTCCGGATCGTAGTTGAGAATCACGGAGGAGGCGAGGCAGTTCATGCGGAGGGCTGTTACGCCGCGCAGTTCCGAAAAATGGGATTCGAGATCATCCTGTTCCTGCGCGAGATAGCGGACTGCGTGGCAGACAATACGCACGCGCCCGCGCATCTGATGCGCGAAGTAGCATTTCAGGAGCGGACGTTTTTGACTTTTCTGAAACAGCATGAAAAACACCTCGTATTACAGTTTAGCCAGGAAACGTTCCATAGCTTCCGCGATGGAGCGTTCGTCCTGTACATTGTTTTCGTTCATCCACTGCATGAAATCGGAGAACTTCTGCCAGGCGGAGTTGAGCCAGAGCAGGAGTTCCGCCTCGGAAGTCTTTGCCGGGTCATAGTTGATCAGCAGGTTCCCGGTCGCCGTTCCGAGTTCCGCGCTTGTAACGCCGGAGAGATTCCGGACCGTTTTTTCGAGCACGGGAGCATACTCCTTTGCAAGGTCTGGAAATTCCCTGATCCCGTAAATGTTCACGCGGAGCCGTCCGGGAAGGGAGTGAACCACCTTGATTTTCTTCAGACATTTGAGATAAAGATCAATCAGCGGATTCATTTTTCACCTCAGCGGTCGATGCTTTGGAAGAGCCACCAGATGATGTTCAGCGGAGTGAACTGTCCCTGACCGTGCCGGCTCAGTCCGCGGATGAGCGAGATGGCGAGTGCGAGCGTCATGGCGGCGCGGAGGTCGACGATTCCCGCGGAGTTGCGCAGCAGCGCCTGGTCGATGGCGAACCGGAAGTTTTTGACTTCCTGCCAGAGTATGGATTTTTTGTTGCGGAGCGCATCCTGAAATTCGAAACAGTGGCTTGCGGCGGCAACAACAAGAGTCGGAGTCAAAAGCTGCGGATCGTATTGGATCAGCACGGTTCCGAGAAAGAGGTTGATATCCACATTCCGGATGCCGTTGAGACGCGTGATGCGCTGTTTGAAGTTTTCCGCTCCGACGATATTCCGTTTCAGTGACGGAATTTTGAGACGGATTCGCCCGGGCAGGGTGTGAACGACTTCGAGAATTCCGGCGAACGAAGGCAGACGCATCTTGTCCTTGTAAGAGGCGAAAAGAGCGGAGAACGGGTTGGTTTTCTGGACGCGCGGTTCTGAAATTGCACTGTTCAATTCAAATCTCCTGTTTTCTGCCGGGGTGTCCCGGCTGAGTCCTCTTCTGATATTCCCGTATAAGATAAGTGCTTTTTTTTCAGTTTCAAATGAAAATGCAAAAAAAAATAAAAATCTTTGTCCGGTCTTTT
>URNE01000327.1 GCA_900549045.1 uncultured bacterium
CGGAAATCTGTACAGTCCATCTTTGCTTTTTTCTATTTTAGCACATACCCGCGATTTTGTCAAGAGGCAAACAAAAAAATCTTCCGCAAATCTACGCAAATGGGAAAAATTGCAAAAAACGGTTCTTTGCGGCGCGGGCAAAAGTCAGAAATACTCCACCGGACACGGAGGGATGGAGTCGAGAAAACGGCTGCCGTACGATTTCGTCACAATCCGGCGGTCCAGAACGACAACAATTCCCGTATCCGTTTTGCTGCGGATCAGACGGCCCACGCCCTGCCGGAACTTCAGAACGGCGTCCGGAATCGAATAGTCGCGGAACGGTTCGCCGCCGCTCAGACGGATGCGCTCCAGGCGCGCTTCGATCAGCGGATGCGAGGGAACCGCAAACGGAAGCTTGGTGATCACGACGTTGCTCAAGGCGTCGCCGGGAACGTCGACGCCCGTCCAGAAGCTCGCCGCACCGAACAGGACCGAAGGAACGGAGCTGGTCTTGAACTGCTCCAGCATTGCGGAACGTGAAAGTTCGCCGCCGTGGACAAGCAGGTTCAATCCGAGATCCCGGATCTCATCCTTC
This sequence comes from uncultured bacterium, assembly GCA_900549045.1. Classification (GTDB taxonomy): domain Bacteria; phylum Verrucomicrobiota; class Lentisphaeria; order Victivallales; family UBA1829; genus UBA1829. Next base: position 578 of record URNE01000327.1, read on the forward strand.
AACTCCTCCGCACAGGTGCGGAGCATCCCGTAACTCGTGAAAAGGACAAAGGCGCGACCGTTCGTGAATTTCAGGAAACGGATGATTTCATCGCACACCGCGCCGTAATACTCCTCGTCCGTCGGCATCGGCATGGAGCGCGGAAGATAAAGTTTCACCTGCTTCGCGTAATCGAACGGGGAATCCAGCACGATTCCCTCGCCGTTGCCGAAACCGACACGGTTGAAGAAGTAGTCCAGACTGCCGTTCACCGCAAGCGTCGCGCTCGTCAGAATCACCGATTTTTTGCCGTTGAACAGGATGTTGTGAAGAAGCGCGGCGACGTTCAGCGGAGCGGCGTCGAGCTCGATCATCTGCGTGCGCGAAACGGAGGAAAGTTTGCCCTCCGCCCAGTAGACGTGTTCGTTCCACGCCATCTCCGTAAACCCGGCGATCTCCTCCTGAAAGCAGAGACACCGCTCGTGCATCGACTGCAGTTCCGTGCGGAAATCGGCGTCCGTCTGTTCCGCGATGTACTCGCGCAGCATCTTCGCCACCTCGCCAAGCTGCGCGGAAAGATTGTCGGAAAAACGTCCGGGCTTCACAATCCGCAGCACGGAGTCCTTGCGGTCCCGGACAGCCTCCTGGAACTGCAGAAAATATTCGGTTGCCGCATCCTGCACCTTCGCGATCGTGGCGCGGAGCTGGAGCGACGCCTCCCCCGCGCGGAGCAGCAGACCTTTGCCCGTCGCCGGATTGTAAAGGCGGTTCAGGAAGTAGCGCAGCGCCCCCGAGCGCAGCGAAAGTCCGAGATGCGATGCGGCGGAATCCTCAAGCGTATGCGCTTCATCGAACACCACCGCGCCGTAATTCGGAAGCGGCGAAGCCTCCTGCTGTTCGAGCGCGCGGATCTTGAGATCGATGAAAAACAGCGCATGATTCGCAACCACGATATCGGCGTCCTCCCACGAGCGGCGCGCCTTCCAGTAGAAGCAGTTCCGGAAAAATTTGCACGAGGGCCCCGAACAGTTCGCCGCCTCGCTGCACACGCACGCCCAGAGCTCGTTGTCGACGGGAAAACCAATATCGTACTTGGAACCGTCCTCCGTCTTGTCCGCCCAGTCAGCAAGACGCTCGACGGCGGAAAGCATGTCGCCGGAGGGCAGATAGTCGTCGCGGTGACCGCCGCGCGCAAGCAGAAGACGCCGTTTGCAGACATAGTTGCCGCGTCCCTTCGCAAGCACGAATTTGAGATCGAGGTTCAGCAGTTTTGCGAGAAGCGGAAGATCCTTGTAGACCAGCTGCTCCTGCAGATTGAGCGTTTCGGTCGTGATGAGAACCGGCTTCTTCATGGAGAGCGCGGCGTAAATTGCGGGAATCAGATAGGCGAAACTCTTGCCGACTCCGGTCGGAGCCTCGACGCAGAGATTGCGTCCTTTTTCAAACGCGGAGGCGATTTCGTTCGCCATGACGCTCTGCTGCGGACGCGGCTCGTAGGAGCGTCCGCCGATTTCCGCCAGTTTCTTCAGTGGACCGTCGTCGGAGAAGAAAGCGACCGTCTCCTCCAGACATTCGGGAGGAGGCGGAGCGAAATCGGCTTCCTGGAGCTCGACGTCGACTTTCGCGAAGTCCAGCGAGTCGAGCCCGGAACAGTCTTCCTCTGTCTCTTTTCCGTCGGGAGGTGCGGCAGGGGCGACCATATTTGCGAATCCTCAGGATTGGTTCCGGGAGAACGGAGTCTCCCGGAGGATCATCAGATCTTGCGCCATTTTTCGTCGATGCCGGAAACTTTCCAGTATGCTTCCGCCATGTAGATGGCGTCGAGAATGACGCAGCGGGTCATGGCTTCGATGACGGGATAGATTCGCGGCAGGAGCGAGGGGTCGCGGCGGGTGATCGGGGAGAGAATGGTGTCTTCCATCTTCTCGACGTTCACGGTCGCCTGCGGAACGGAAACGGTCGGAGTGGGCTTCACAGCGCAGCGGAAGCGGATGTCTTCCCAGGTCGTGATGCCGCCGAGAATGCCGCCGGCGTGGTTGGTTTTGAAGCGGACTTTACCGGTTGCCTTGTCGACATAAGCTTCGTCGTTGGATTCCGCGCCGAGCATGTCGGCGACGCCGAATCCCGCGCCGAACTCAATCCCCTTGATTGCGCCGATGGAGCAGACCGCATGGGCGAGGAGCGCGTTCATCTTGTCGAACACCGGTTCGCCGAGTCCGGCGGGAACGCCGCGGGCGATGCACTCGATGACGCCGCCGGCGGTTTCGCCGTCCGCTTTGACCTTGAGAATATCTTTTTTCATCTCTTCCGCAAGCGCAAGATCGGGGCAGTTGATTTCGTTTTTGCGGTAATTTTCCTTTGCGAACTCGTAGGTGACGGGTTCTTTGATTTTGATGCCATGGGAAGCGATGGTGTAGGCGATGACGTCGATGCCCATCTGGTCGAGAACGGCTTTTGCGACGGCGCCGCCGGCGACGCGGCTTGCGGTTTCACGTCCGCTGGCGCGTCCCGCGCCGACCCAGTCGGCATACTGACCGTACTTTTTGAAGAACCCGTATTCCGCATGTCCGGGACGGATGGAATCCTTGTAGGAACGGTACTGGTCGATATGAACGTCCTGAATGTCGTTGTTGGGGATGATCATTCCGACGGGAGCACCGGTGGTGAGATCATTTTCCATCACTCCGGAGAAGATGTAGACGAGGTCTTTTTCCTTGCGGGGGGAATCGAGCGGAGTCTGACCGGGTTTGCGCTTGTTGAGTTCCGCCTGAACCATCTCTCCGGTGATTCTGATTCCCGGGGGAACGCCGTCGACGATGACCATGAGACCGCCGTAAAGCTCGGGCGGGACAGGGAGATTTTTTCTGAAGCCGCCGGCATAGGATTCGCCGCAGCAGGTGATTTTGAAGAGTCTTCCAAATGTGTTTCCGAACATGTTCTGTTCTCCCGGGATAAATTCACGGGTGCGGCACAATACCGCACCTCCATAATATAATATACCGCATATTCCCGCAAAA
>URNE01000328.1 GCA_900549045.1 uncultured bacterium
TTGAAAAATTTAAAATATGTGGTAGTGTACTAGCGGGATTTGAATACAGAAAATTTTACATAGGAGCTTGAAATGAAAACGCCATTCCGATTTCTGTGCCTGCTTTTTGCCGCGATCCTCTTCTCTCCCGTTGCACTTCCCGCCGCGGATCCGAAACCCGCACCGCCGAAACCCGCACCCAAAAAGCCGAGCCGTCAGGATATCGAACGCAGAATCAAAGCGCAATACCCGTTCAAACAGGCGAAACCCGGCGACAAGGTCGTTTTCCGGATCACCAACGGACGCATTGTGCGCGGCGTCGTCGAAAGAATTCTCCCGAACGGCGTCCGCATCAAAGATCCCGAATTCAACATCGTCGTCCTCCAGAAACGCGAAACCATCGAACTTGCGTTCCGCGCCACGATGTTCTACAAAGAGGAATACAACACCTTCATCAAGGGCGAAGTCGACCACGAAATGAACCCCGTCAAATTCGATGCGTCGGGCAACAAACAGAGCGTAGCCAAGCCCGGCGACAAACGCTTTGTCGCTCCGCAGAAAAAAGCGAAGACGAACTTCAACAAGAAAAAATGAGGATGATTTCAACCATCCTTTTTGACAACGATGGAGTGCTCGTCGATACCGAACGCGTCTTTTACGAGTCGAATCGCCATATGCTTGAAGAGTTCGGCGTGAAACTGAACGAAACCGAATTCTCCAAGCTGAGCCTCTCCAAAGGAATGAGTCTGGCGGATATCATCGTTTCGCTGGGCAACACCCCTGAAACGGCGGAAGAAGCGCGCCGGCGCCGGAATGCAGTCTACGACCGGATGCTGCTCGAACGCGGCGTCTCCCTGGTCGTCCCCCATGCACCCGAAGTCCTCGCCGAACTGCACCGGAACTGCCGGATCGGCGTTGTGACGTGCTGTCAGAAAATGCACTTCAAAACCATTCATGATGCAAGCGGACTGCGCCCGTTTTTCGACTTTGTTGTCGGAGACGGCGATTTTGAGCGCCACAAACCGTATCCGGATCCCTATCTCACCGCGCTGGGACGCGCCGGAATTGCTCCGGATGAGGCGATTGCGGTGGAAGATTCGGAACGCGGCGTGCTCTCCGCTGTCCGTGCGGGAATCCGCGTCGCGGCAATTCCGCGCGGCATCAGTCTGTGCGGCGATTTTTCCGCCGCGACATGGCGCTTGCAGGACATCCGCGAACTGCCCGCGCTGCTGGATTCGCTTCAGCCGCGGAACGAAAACTCACAGCCGCAGTAATTCTGCCGGTAAAGCTCCAGCTCACGGCTCAGAACGAGCGAACGTTTGAAACCATCCCGCTTCTTGAAATTGTACGCCTCAAAATGCGCGTACGGTTCGGCAATGCGGAATATCAAACTGGAATTTTTATGAGGGCTGACCGTAAGGGTCGTCGTGAAATTCATCCCCAGCTCCTCCGCCTTTTTCGCGGCGCGCCCGAGCGAATATCCGAAACATGCGGCGCAGCGGAGGCCGCGTTCCGGCTGATGCGCATAATCCGCGACCTGCGAAACATGCGCGAGCCACGCGGCATGATCATAATCATCAACGAGAACTTCAAGCTGAAAGGCCTTCGCGAACTTGCAAACCGTCTCCAGCCGCTTTTCAAACTCCTCCGCGGCGTTGATGTTGGAGTTCGAAAAATAGAGCGTCACCTCCCGTTCTTCCGCAACGAGCCGTTCGATGCAGCCGGAAGCGCAAGGTGCGCAGCAGGTGTGAAGAAGCAGTTTTTTCATCTTCAGTTTTCTTCCGGAAGCGAAGCGCGCCAGATCGGCGCCGTCGGGATTTCACGCGACTCCAGCGGCGTGCCGCCTTTGAGATGCGAAACCATCATGTCCACGCAATCCGCCGCACATTGAGCGGCCATCTGGTCAAAAGTTGTAATCGGAACCGGACAGTATTCGGAAAGACGGATGTTGTCTCCTCCGGTCAGCAGCAGATCCTCCGGGATGCGAAGCCCGCGTTCCAGACAGCGCATCTCGACTGCAAGCGCCGCCTCGTCGTTCGCGCAGATCACGGCGTCCGGATTCGAATTTAGCGCGGCGTCGGCAAGCTCGGTGACATCGGAGAGAATCAGCTCTTCTCCGAAAAACAGCTGCGGGGAAAGGGATTCCGCGGCTTCCAGAAAACCCGCGAGACGCTGACGGTAGCTGTCGCCGTTGCGCGACATGATTCCGGCTATTCTGCGCGCCCCCCGGTCAATGCAGCTTCGGGTCAGTGTGCGGAGAATCTCTTTCTGCTCCGCATACACCGCCGGATGGGCGCCGACCCGGTTGGTCAACAGCAAATACGGAAATCCGGCCTCCGCCAGCTCGTCCAGAAACGAGTGTTCCTCACGGGCGCCCCAGACGATCAGGCCGTCGATTTCGCTTCGCTTGAAAAGGTTCAGATGTTCTTTAGTCTCGACGAACCCGGCGCTGCCGAGCAACGGCAGAGTGCGGTAACCGCGGACGAGAAGCTCACGGCAGACGGCAAAAAGAGATTTGGAAAGATTGTCGTCATCCGTCATCTCTCCGGAAGCCTTGAGAAAACCGATCACGCCGGCCTGACGCGAAAAAAAGCGCAAGGCGTGGATGCTCGGCTGATAATCCAGCTTACGGCAGACTTCCAGAACCCGCAGCCTGGTCTCCTCGCTGATGGGAATATTCGTTTTGCGTCCGGAGAGGACGCGGGAAACTGTGGAGGGAGAGCATTTCGCGAGCTCTGCAATCCGGCGGATGTTGAGCGGCTTGTCCATCAGTTCTGCAGAAGGATGCGTTTCCCAGCGGGACTGCGCATTGAACGGTTTGGGATTCACTCCGCGCCGTTCATGTTCCGTGGAGAAAAACTCGCATCCGGCAAGCAGGAGGATGAGCAGAACGAGCGGAAAGAAAAGGAGTCTGCCCGCATGGACAGACTCCCGGATGTGCATATGTTTCCGCATTTCAGAACGGAAGCATTCCGTAGGAGTGCATTTCCAGAACCTGAAAGACGACCGCGGCGACGACCAGCACGAGCGTAAGCGCCGCGGAGATTGTGAAGATCAGAGAGTTCATGATTCGTTCTCCTTATTTCTTCGCGCTCTTCGCCATGTTTTCCTTGAGCTTCAGCAGCTCGGCAATGTTTTCCTTGGTGAAGTAGACGCTGTCGCCGACCTTGACTTCGGACTGCATGGAGTCTTTGTCGATGTTTGCGATTGCGCAGTTTTCATTGACTTGGACGATGACGGCTTTCGCGACGAATTCCGGTTCATCGGATGTCAGATTGCGGGCAACGGTGATCGGGAAGTTCGGTGCGAGAGAGAGATATCTCGTCCTGTCGCCCTTCTTGAAGTGCTCGACAACCGGCATCTTTTCACCGAGGTTGATGACGATGAACGCCCAGCGGTCCTGAACCTTTTCGACGCGTCCTTCGATTCTCGCATAGAGGTCGGCCTCCACCGGCTCAAGTTTGCCGTTGTCCGGATCAATGAGCCATTTCAGACGCTGAATGTCCTTCTGAAGTTTCGCGATTTCGTTGTTTTTCTGACGGATCTGCCCGTCTCTGCTCGAAATCTGACCTTTCAGA
>URNE01000329.1 GCA_900549045.1 uncultured bacterium
CATCGAGCGGGTCAGCGCGCAGGAGTACGCCGCATTGCGGGAGCAGGAACTGCGCGGCCGCGCGCACGTGGAGCTGTACTCAAATAACAGCAAAAAATGATCATGAACGGAGCTGAATCAATGAAAACTGCACGACTGCCCGGGACCGGAGTCTTCTGGTACTGGAACGCAACGCCGTCGGAAAACGGCATACGGAAACAGCTGAAATCAATCGCGGACGCGGGCTTCTCCTGCGTCTACCTGCACCCCATGCCGGACGCCTTCCGCAAATGCAATTTTTTTCAGGGCATGAAATGCGCCTATCTCGGGAAACGTTACTTCGAACTCGCACATATCATGCTTGACGAATGTAAAAGACTCGGACTTTTCATGATGCTTTACGACGAAGGCGGCTGGCCGAGCGGCGGCGTGCTGGACCGTCTGATAAAACAACATCCCGAATGCCGCGCGCGCTTCCTCTTCCGTACGGAAAACGGTGTGGAAGAAAGAGTCGAGGAGTTCCCCGATCTGTTCGACCGCACGACGACGGAAATCTTTATTCAGATGACTCATGAACTCTACAAAAACGAGTTCGGTTCCGAGTTCGGGAAAACGATACGCGGCATCTTCACCGATGAACCGTTCTTCCGCTGCTCTCCCGGCGGAGACGGCATACGGATCATCCGCGGCATGCGCGAGCTCTTCCGGAAAGAATACGACTGCGATTTTGAGCGCGACATTCTCCCGCGTCTCTGGAAAGGAACCGGGACAGAACCGGGAGCCCCCGAAGCGCGGCGCAAATACATGCGCGTCTGCACGGAACTTTTCGCGCGAAACTACTCCGGCGTTCTCGCGGCGTGGTGCAGACGGAACGGACTCGAATTCGAAGGACATTTCAACCACGAGGAGGCGCTTTTCCTCACGGGCGACCACGGAGAAATTCTGAGCTATCTCGCGCCGCTGGACGTTCCCGGAATCGATGCGATCTGGCGGCAGATTTTCCCGGGACTCGACTGTCATTATCCCCGCCTTGCCGCCTCCGCGGCAATCCGCTCGCGGCGCAAGGAGGCACTCTGCGAATGCTTCAATGTCTACGGCTACGGACTGACAACCTCGCAGATGAACTGGATTGTCAACACGCTTCTGATTCAGGGGATCAACCGGATTCTGCCGATGCCGTATCTTTACAGCGACCGCGGCAAACGCAAAATCTGCTGTTCCACAGACTTCTCGCCGCGCATTCCGCAGTGGCGCGCAATGCCGGAGCTCAACCGCGCATGGAAAATCGCCGCGCAGTTCGACGTCGGCGCGACGGAACCGCCGGTCCTGGTATTCGCGCGCACCGAAAATCCATCTCCGGATTATCCGCCTCCGGAATTCAATTTCCAGGCGGAAAACCGCATGAACGAACTGCTGAACAAACTCGACCGTCATGCAATTCCGTGGCGTTTTGCGGATCTCGGCGATCTTGAAGGAACACGGACTCCAGAAGCGTTCGTCTATTTCGGCGAACCCGACCAGCGCGAAGCAGACGGAATCAAACGGCTGAAACAGCGGGGATGCGCGGTGTTCCGCGGCTGGAATGACGAACTCAAAAAATTTGCTTCGCTCGAACTGTCCGATGGTGAAACGCCCTGCCGCGTCCTCCCCTGCAAGCGGCGCGAAGGAAAAGCGTGGATGATCTTCAATCCGCTGGACAAAGCGGTTCCGTTCCGGTTCCGTTCCGCGCTGGAATGGCGCGAAATTACCGTTGATCCGGTTCTTCCGGAACTCTGCCCGATCCGCAAACAGGACGGGATAGTTTCATTCGAACTTCCCGCAGGTTCGCTGCGGATTCTCATGCCGGGATGCGGAAATCCGCAGGTTGCAGAATTCCAGAGGACCGGATGGATACCGCAGTGGAGCGTCACCGCTGTCGAACGGATGCACATGTCCGCGGCGGGATCAACCTGTTTCAAACGGGAAACCATCCGGACCGGACTGCCGGCGGACGGGCTCTGGCATGAACCGGACTTCTCGGGAATTCTCACTCTGGAGACGGAACTGAAATGCGAAAAGCCGCAGAGCGGTTATCTCTGTTTTGACAAACTTCTGCATGCGGGCGAACTGAGCGTGAACGGGAAGTTCTCGGGGCTCCGCGCGTTTGCTCCGTGGGCGTTCCCCGTTACGCTGAAAGCCGGAATCAACCGTCTGCGGCTGAAAATCTTTTCCGGAGCGGGAAATGAATGGCGTCGGTGTTTCCGCGAGGAGCTTGAACCGCGCGGCTGGTTCAATGTCTACGCTCAGCACATCCGGGAATTTTCCATGGACGACGCGGAAACCGGAGCCGGCTCCGCATCGCTGCTGCTGAAGGTCAATCCACAATTTTCCGGAGCACAATTTTCCGGCTGATGGGCTGAATGTCGACATTCAGCTCTTCGGAAATGACGCGCAGAGCTGTTCTGCAATCGGCTTCACCCGCCTTCAGCCTGTAATACTCCGCAAAAAGATTCGCGTAATAACCGAACCACGGTTTCGTGCGGACCTCATCAAGATAGCGCTCCATCCAGGCCTGAACGGCGGCGGAGTCCTTCGGATCGACTTTGGCGCAGAACATCATGAACTCCACCTTCGCGATGTCGCGCAGAACATGCTCCTCCTGACGGTAACGCCGGTTGAGCTCATCAATTTTCTCCGACTTCGGCGAACGGAGACGCAGATCAATCCCGGCGGCAAGATCGGCGGCGGAAACCTCCGTCAGGCGGGAACCGTCGACTTCAACCGACCAGCGTCCCGCGCCGAGTCCGCGGACAACCAGCGGCATGGCATCAAGCGAACGCGTAAACGGAACCAGACGGTTGATCTGCCCCAGCTCCGCAAACGGCGGATACGGCATGGCGAACGGAGCAAGCAGGAACTCCACTCCGTCCTCTGTCTGACGGACATCGGAAATCGCGCAGTTGTCCGCCGAAGCGGCGAGCCCGAGCGACGCGCAGAAAACATTTGACGGGACTCGCTGCGCAGTCAGAATCAGGTACGCCATCACGGCCTGCCCGACAACCGTCGGATGAACGCGGTCGGGACCGGCAAGCGAGGCTGTCGGATCGCTCTTCTGCATCTCGCGGTTGATTGCGAGCATCGGATTCAGCAGGTCGACCGTTTCGCAGCCGTAACGTTCCGCGAGACGCTCATTGAATTCCGCGCAAAGCTGAAGCGCGCCGAGAACTCCGCGCAGATTCTCCGCTTCGACTTTTGCACTTTCCTCGTACGGAGTGGGAGAAAGAAGAACTATTTCCTTAACGTTTGCCTCCCGCAGACGGCGCACGATTTTCTCCATGGATTCTTCATATCCGCGAAGCGCATTCCGGCGGCGTTCTAAAATCTCCTCCGTAATCTCGACATCCCCGTAGGCGTAGCGGTCGACATCGTTCATGCCGAAGAAGACGAACACCTTGTCGGGTTTGTTGTTGAGCAGGTCGAAATCCATACGGAGCAGCGAATCCGAGGCGCTTCCCCCCGCATTTCCGCAGTTGAACGTTTTGAGGTCAATTCCAGGAAAACGGGTGAAATAATAATCGCGG
>URNE01000330.1 GCA_900549045.1 uncultured bacterium
GATGCGAAAGGAAATCGGACGGAAAATATATGGACAGGAAAGACTTGCAAATCTGCTTCTGGCAGGAATCCTCGCACGCGGACACTGTCTTCTGACCGGCGTTCCGGGGCTGGCGAAGACCATGCTGATCTCCACGCTCGCGGAAATAGCGGAACTTGATTTCAAACGCATTCAGTTCACGCCCGACATGATGCCGGGCGACGTAACGGGAAACGAAATACTGGAAATCGACAAGCTTTCCGGCGAACGCATGTTCAAATTCATGCCGGGTCCGGTCTTTGCGCAACTGCTTCTGGCGGATGAGATCAACCGCACGACGCCCAAGACTCAGGCGGCGCTTCTTGAAGCGATGCAGGAGCGGAGCGTCACCGCGGCGGGGAAAACGCATCCGCTGCCGGAGCCGTTTTTTGTGCTCGCCACCCAGAATCCCATTGAACAGGAGGGGACGTATCCGCTTCCAGAAGCTCAGCTGGACCGTTTTATGTTCGGCCTGACGGTCGATTACCCGTCGCTTGACGACGAGGTGAGAATCATCCGTGAAACGACCTCCGGAACTCCGGCACCGCTGGAAAAAGTCGTCACGGCGGCGGAACTTGTGCGGATGCAGGAGGCGATCCGCTGGATTCCGGTTCCCGAGTCGGTCGCGCTCCGGATTGCGAAAATCGTCCGGGCAACCCGCCCGTCGGCGGAAAACAGACTGGCGTCGCAGTATTTCCGCTGGGGCGCGGGACCGCGTGCCGGACAGTTCCTGGCGCTGGCGGGAAAGGTCTTCGCCGCATTCGACGGACGCTCCGCCGTTTCCGACGAGGATGTCCTGGCGGCGCTGGAACCGGTTCTGCTGCACCGTCTGGTGCTCAACTACCGGGCGGAATCGGAAAATGCCGCACTTCCCGATTTGCTCAAAGAACTGTTGAAATCGGTAAAGTAATGCCCGGCGCATCGGTTGCAGATTACCTTTCCGTTGAGGAGCTGGCGCAGTTTCCGGAGCTGGAACTCCGGGCCCGCTTCCTCGTGGAAGGCTGTCTGAACGGACTTCATCAAAGCCCGTTCCAGGGATGCAACGTCGAATTCAAAGAGCACCGCGAGTATTCGCATGGGGACGAGTTCCGGAACATCGACTGGAATGTTTATGCGAGAACCGACCGTCTCTACATGCGTCTGCGCGAGGACGAAACCAATCTCTCCGCTGTTTTGCTTCTCGACCGCAGCGCCTCGATGGACTTTCAGGGAACGCGCGCGAAGATCAGCAAATATGCGTTTGCGCAGGCGTGTGCCGCCGCGCTGATGCTTTTCCTGCGGCGGCAGGGCGACGCTTTTACGCTCGGGCTTGTCGGGAACCGCATGCCGGAGCTTGACGCGCCCTCCGCTTCTGAAGTGCAGTTTCAGCGGATGCTTGCGGAGCTCTCCGTTCCGGCTGATTCAGGCGATTGCCGCTGGGAGATGACGCTGCCGCATCTGGCGCGAGTTCTGAAATCTCACTCCATTGCGGTTTTGTTTTCCGATTTCTATACGGAGCCGGAAACGCTTGCGCCTCTGCTGGATTTTATCCGGCGGAGAAACTGCGAGATTCTGCTTTTTCATGTTTTCGATCCGGATGAACGCGACCTCTTCGCGGATGACTCCGTCCTGCTTCAGGATGCGGAGAGTCTGGAGAAAATGATTGTGACTCCGGAGCTTCTGCGCGAAGATTATCAAAATCTTTTCCGTTCGCATCAGACGGCGCTTTCGGAGCTCGCTGCGAAATTCGGCGGCGAATATGTGCCGCTCTGCACGGAGCGTCCGCCGCTCGAACTCCTTGCCGCATGGCTCCGGCACAGGGAAAAAGCGGGGAGGCGGCGATGATGACATTTGCATTTCCCGCGTTCCTTTCCGGACTTCTGCTGCTTTCCGTTCCGCTGATTCTGCATCTGATGAAACGGAAACCGGAATTCGTCCGGCGGTTCCCGTCGCTGTTCCTCTTCCGCAAATCTCTGGCGCGCAAGGAACGGCGCAATTCTCTGCTGAAGTACCTGGTCCTGATCTGCCGTCTGCTCGGCTTCGCGTGCCTGGCGTTCGGTTTCGCGTATCCGGCGACGCTGAATTACCGATTGAAACCGCGGGAGGCTACGGTTGTCCTGATCGACGGCTCGTTCAGCATGGCGGACGACATTTCCATTCAACGTTGGCTGTCGGCGATGTCTCCGGAGAATCCGACGCTGTTCTGCATTGTCTCCAATTCGCTCAACTGGAGCGGCAATTTCGAATCCTCCCGCAACGGACTGGAGACATGGTTCGAGGAGAACAGAAAGACGTTCCGGACTTCCTCTTTCCGCACCGCTCTGCTTGCGGCGGACAGCCGTCTCGGTTCGCTCCCGGCGAAGAACCGGCGGATTGTCGTTCTGACCGACGGACAGCGCGTTCCGTGGGAGCGTGTCGATTTTTCGCGCAGGCTCCGCAACACGTCCGAACTCAAAATCGAAATTCCTGTCCGCCAGGAGGGCGGAAACCTTGCGGTGGAGTCCGTCAAGCGGCATCAGCCGTACACGGAAGGTGTTGCGCGCATATCCGTTGTTGCAGCGGTGCGCAATTACAATCCCGCGCCGCAGAACGTGAACCTTTCCGTGCGTCTGGATGACAGGGAGGTCGATCGCGCGGAGCTGACCGTTCCGGCAAACGGGAAGGCCGAGGCCGAGTTTTCTCTGCTTCCCGGCAAGGAGTTCCGCCCGCATGCGGGCAAAATCCGGCTCTATTCGACAGCATCTGCGGCGAACCGTTACTGTGAGGATGATATCCGTTATTTTGCTCTGAATCCGGTCAGCACTCCGCGGATATTCTATTCCGGATCCGCCGGATTTATTCCGGAAGTCCTTGCGGTCCAAAGACTTGAGAAGGATTCCGTTCAGGCGGCAGAGAAAGCGGATCTGCTGATTTTCGATTCGGTTCCGCCTGGCGCCGCCGCGCTCGCGGAAACGCAGATGAAGAACGGCGGAACCGCGGTGATTCTCCGGAACGCTTCCCGCGAATCCGCCGCTTTGCTCGAACATTTCGGAATCCGCACGCGCCGGAAAAGCGTTCCGGGCGTTCAGCATCTGGCAATGCTTCAGTTTGAGCATCCGGTTTTGCGCGACTACCTGAAAGTCAACGCCGGTTCGTGGTTCGACGTTCTGTTTTTCGATGTGCCTCTCCTGACCGTTCCTCCGGACGCCTCGGTTCTCGCCGCATTTGACAACGGCGCACCTGCGATTCTGGAACTGCGCTCCGGCGCGGGAAGGCTTTTCGTTTTTGCCGCGCGCCCCGGGCGGGAGGCGACCAACTGGCAGACCTTCGGGAACTTCCTTCCGTTCTGGCGGGAACTCGCGCTGTTTTCTGCGAAACCTCAGAAAATCCCGCCGGAACTGACGGTCAACGGTTCGGCTCTGACTTTGCCGGACGGAACGGTTCTGTCTCTCGACAAACCCGGCAACCGCCTTGCGGACGGGCGCATCTACAGCGTCAATGTTCCGGCTGTGGAAAGCAATCCTGCGTCCGTAGAGACCGCCGGATTTG
>URNE01000331.1 GCA_900549045.1 uncultured bacterium
TCCGGTAATATAATTTCAAAAAAGAGTGAATTCAAGTTTTAAAGTCTTTTTTTTGAAAAGTTGCGGCCGGACAACCCGCGCTGTCCGGCCGCGTCAAAGCAGTTGTCTTACATCACCGCAGGAAGCCAGCGGAGCGAACGGACAGGCGGCATCGGCGGCGCGGAAACCAACTCGTACCGGGTCTCATCCGCGGAAGCGGAAAGGCGATGCGTCTCGCTGCGAAGCGAAAAGCAGGTCGTGCGGATGTGACGGATAAACCACTCCTCCACAAATGAAGCCAGAGCTTCCGCGCGTTCCCGCCGGGATTCCAGCGAAGCGGCGGCGCGGACGATCTCCCGGAGGAACCAGGCGTGCGAACGTTTCTGCAGTTCCAGAATCGAAAAATCATGCTCCCCGATCCAGCGTTCCTGGGCGGCAAAACAGCGGCGGAACTTGCGGATCAGCCTCACGATTTCACGCCGGAAGGCACGGTCGACGCTGAATCCGTCTGCACGGAGTTTCCGTTGCAGGGCGACAATCTCTCCAAGCAGTTCCTCATTGCGGCGATCCAGTTCCTCGACTCCGATTGATGTGTGTTCCAAATTGCTCATGATCGTCTCCTCCATAAAAATATGTTGAAGTGATGAAGCTCAATTCTTCATTTCAAGCCAGCGTTCGGCGTCGATCGCGGCGCGCGCCCCCATTCCGGCGGCGGTAATTGCCTGACGGTAACGCTTGTCCGCACAGTCTCCCGCGGCGAACACGCCTTCCACCGAAGTGTACGAGGTGTTGTTGTGGAGTTCGATATAGCCCGATTCATCCATGTTGAGCTGTCCGGCGAACGCCTTTGTGTTCGGAACGTGACCGAGCGCGACAAACACGCCTTTACATGCGAGCGTGCGCTCTTCTCCGGTTGCGACATCTTTCATGCGGATGCCGTCCACATCGTCCTTCCCGAAAATCTCCGTCACGGAGGAATTCCAGACAAAGCGGATTTTCGGATTCCTTTCCGCGCGCTCCGCCATGATTTTCGAAGCACGGAGCTTGTCGCGGCGGTGGATGACCGTCACTTCCGAAGCGAAGCGGGTCAGAAAAAGAGCCTCCTCCATCGCGGAATCCCCGCCGCCAACGACGGCAACCGGAAGACCGCGGTAAAATGCTCCGTCGCAGGTTGCACACGCGGAAACACCGCGTCCTTTGAACGCCTCTTCGGAATCGAGACCGAGCCAGCGCGGAGAAGAACCGGCGGCAATGATCAGCGCGCGGCATTCCAATGTTTCTCCGGAACTCAGATGCAGTTTGTGCGGGCCGCCCATTTTCAGTTCAGAGGACTCCACGGCGTCGCTTTGGAATTCGACGTTGAAGCGTCCGGCCTGTTCCTGCATTTTCATCATGAGTTCATAACCGTTGACGGCCTCCGGAAAGCCCGGATAGTTCTCGACGTCGGTCGTCTGTGTCAACAGTCCACCCGGGAGCGGTCCGGAGATGACAAGCGGGTTCAGTCCGGCACGCCCGGCGTAGAGTGCGGCGGTCAATCCGGCAGGACCGGATCCGACAAGAATCAGATTTCTCATAATTCACCCCCCTTGGTGAGATTCTGAACTACTATAGCACCGCCTGTTTAAAAATGCAAGCGGAACTCCCCGATGTTTTCCGGAAGTCCGCAAAGTTTTTTTTCATTTCCAGAATTTCAGCATGGCGTTCCACGCGGGTTCCGCATAGAAGCGGTGTTCGCCGTCACCGAGCACATGCACGCAATTCTCCGGAGCCCCGGACGCCGCATAGATTGCGCGGAGACGCCCGAACTGCTCGTTGGCGGCGCTCAGCGGAAAGATCGGGTCGTGAATGCCGTTGACGATCACCAGCGGACGCGGTGCAGTCAAACCGACAACGTCCGCGCTCTCGCCGTACTCCAGCAGATGCGGAACGTAGTTGCAGGAGCAGTGATGCATCGCGCAGATGCTGTCCGCAAAAGAGGAAAACGAACACGAGGGCATGACATGAGTCAGGCGGGGCAGAACCGCGCCCGCGAACATCGAGGTCGTTCCGCCTCCGGAATTGCCCATGATTCCGATTTGCGTCATGTCAAAATCCCCGCGCGACGCCATCCAGTCAATCGTGCGGTCGACGTCGAACACGCGTTCGCCGAGGGCGGTGCTTCCGCGCATCAGCGCGCGCATGGCGGGCTCGTAACAGGCCGGTTGATGCTCCGGATCGGTGCTGTGCTCGCCCATGTAACGCTGTTCGAGGCAGACCGCGGGAATGCCGCGCTTCATGCAGCCGATCGCGAAATCGCGGTCCCCTTCAATCTTCAGCGGAGTGATTTCGTCATGCCAGTCGACCGCAATGGAGGTGTGCATCCCCGTGGAGTGTCCCTGCAGACAGATGAACGCGCGGTACGGTGGCTTCACGCCGTGCGGAATGCAGAGATAGATCAGGTTTTCCACGCCCGGTTCCGAATCAAAGGCGATTTTCTCAATCGTTCCGAGTTCGTTTTCGCGCTTCCAAAGCGAACGCGGATTCAGCGGACAGCGTTCGCCGTTCAGCAGTTCGGTGATGCCGAGCAGGTCGATCAGCTCGCGACGGGATTCTTTTTGCCATACAGCAAAATTTTCTGTGGAATTGAAACGGCAGTTCTTGACTTTCATAGGGAATATCTCCTTTATCGGTTCCAGTATTTCAGCATGACGTCCCAGGCGGGCTGGGCATAGAAGCGGTGTCCGCCCTCCGTCGCAACAAGAGCGCATTCGGGTTCGGCTCCGGCGGCAGTGTAAATCCCGCGCAGAGCGGTGAACTGGCGGCATGCGGCGCCATACGGGAAAATCGGGTCGAAACGTCCATTGACCATCACGACCGGACGCGGGGCTATCAAGCCGGCGACGTCCGCGCTCTCGCCATACTCCAGCAGGTGCGGAATATAGTTGCAGGAACAATGGGACATCGCGCAGATACTCTCTTCAAACGAGCTGAAGCAGTACCCCGGCATCAGATGCGTGGGACGCGACAGAACGGCTCCGGCAAACATCGTCGTCGTTCCGCCGCCGGAAGTTCCCATGACGCCAAGTTTACTCACATCGAAATCTCCGCGCGAAACCAGATAATCAATGGTGCGGTCGACGTCGAACACGCGCTCTCCGAGAATCGTGCGGCCGCGCATCAGAGCACGCATGGCGGGTTCGTAACAGGCAGGCTGATGCTCCGGATCGGTGCTGTGCTCGCCCATGTAACGCTGTTCGAGGCAGACTGCGGGAATGCCGCGCTTCATGCAGCCGATCGCGAAATCGCGGTCGCGGATCTGCGGCGAAGACTTAGTTTCGTCGCGCCAGTCAACCGCGATGGACATGTGCATTCCCGTGGTATGCCCCTGCATGCAGATGAATGCATGATACGGCGGCTTCACGCCGTGCGGAATGCAGACATAGAGCAGAGTCTCCACGCCCGGTTCCGAATCAAAGGCGATTTTCTCGATCGTTCCGAGTTCGTTTTCGCGCTTCCAAAGCGAACGCGGATTCAGCGGACAGCGTTCGCCGTTCAGCAGTTCGGT
>URNE01000332.1 GCA_900549045.1 uncultured bacterium
AAAAGAAACAGGTTGCGGGATAAAACAAACATTCCGCATAAATTTGATTTTTGTTCAAGCATGCGCTATAATAACCAAAAACAAAAGGATAAGAACATGAGCAAATGGTTTGACGGAGCGGAGTTTCCGATGTTCGACGAGGAGCCGCGCAGCACATCGGTCTCCCGTCATGTCCCGACCTATTACGGCATTCAGTACACGCACGCGGGACGCTTCTTCCTCAGCGTGAACGACGCCCCGGTGGAATGGCATGAGGGTCCCGCCGTTTTCGCAACGCATCCCGGAGCGTTTTTTCACTACGGCGCTGCACCTGGAGAAACACGGCACATGTGCTATCTCTGCGGATGCGGTCCGCGGTTTGCGCGGTATGCGGAAGCGGGATTGCTGCCGCTCGACGGAAGGGCGGTTCCGGTCAATGATCCTGCGGAATTTCTGCGGACTCTGCGCGAGATTTTCGCTCTGCTGCATGGCGGAGTGACGACTCCGGAGCGCGCGGTCTGGCTCTGCGAAGGACTGCTGCTTCAGATCCGGGAGAAAAAAAGAGGGACCGCTCAAGCGCAGTTTTATCAGCGGGATTTCTTCCGCGCGCTGATCCGGCGGATCAACGAACATCCGGAACACCCCGTCGATTTTACGGAAGAAGCGGCAAAATGCGGAATGACTCTGATTCATTTCCGCCGTCTGTTCAAGCGGACGGCCGGAGTTCCGCCGCATCAATATCAGCTTCTGCGCCAGCTCCGCCGGGGAACGGAACTGCTGCGTTCCACGAATCTCCCGGTCGCGGAGATAGCGGAACGGTGCG
This sequence comes from uncultured bacterium, assembly GCA_900549045.1. Lineage (GTDB taxonomy): Bacteria > Verrucomicrobiota > Lentisphaeria > Victivallales > UBA1829 > UBA1829. The sequence goes on from URNE01000332.1 coordinate 803, forward strand.
GATTCGAAGATCCGTTCTATTTTTCGCGTCTGTTCAAACGCCGCTGTTTCCTGACTCCGGTTGAATACCGGAAAGAGTACAGTCAGTGACAGCGGCGCATTCAGGCGAATCAGCCTTTGACGATTTCGGTACCGATGCCCTTGTCCGTGAAGATTTCAAGGAGAAGAGAGTGCGGAACGCGTCCGTCGATCATCTGAACTTCGCTGGTTCCGGCCTCAAGCGCGGCAACGGAACTGCGGATCTTCGGGAGCATTCCGCCCGAAAGGACGCCTTCCGCAATCAGACCTTCCACTTCAGAAGTTCTGATTGAGGAAATCAGCGATTTCTCGTCATGCGGATCGCGGAGGATTCCAGGAACGTCGCTCAGGAACACCAGTTTGCGCGCTTTCAGAGAACGCGCGATGTCGCACGCCGCCATATCCGCATTGATGTTGTAGACCTGTCCGTAAAAATCCATTGCAAGCGGGGCAATGACGGGAATGAAACCGTACTTGAGCGCATCAAGAATCGGATTGACGTCAACAGCGACAACCTTTCCGACGAATCCGATGTCGAGTTCGGCTCCGGTCTCTTTGTCGCGGGAGACGAGACGCTCCGCGCGGAGCATTTTCTTGCCGGAAATCTGACAGCCCTTGCCGCCCGCCTCGCGGATGCCGTCGACGAGCTGTCTGTTCGTCGTGTTGTGCAGCACGTCATCCACGACGGCGATGGTTTTTTCGCAGGTGACGCGGAGACCGTTGATGAATTTTGTTTCGATGTTCAGCTCTTTGAGGCGAGCGGTGATCGCTTTGCCGCCGCCGTGGACGACGACCGGCTTCATTCCGGTGGCTTCGAGCAGAACGATGTCGCGCATTGTCCGGCGGGTCAGTTCCGGGTTCTCCATGGCACTGCCGCCGAATTTGATGACGACAATGTCGTCGCGGAACTTCTGGATGTAGGGAAGCGCTTCGGTGAGCACTTCCGCACGGACCATTGCATGATTTTCCATATCCATTTTCAATCTCCCGGATCAGGTGTGGTAATCGGCGTTGATCTTGACATACTCGTATGAAATGTCGGAAGTCCAGACCGTGAACGTTCCGTGCCCTTCGCCAAGATCAAGTTTGATTGTGAATTCGCCGCGCTTGAGCACCTGGGCGAGTTCGGACTCCGGCGTTCCGGCGTCGATGCCGTTGCGGACGACCGGCATTTCATCGTAATCGAGCGAGACGTTTTCCGGCGAGAAGCTTGCTCCGGAACGGCCGGCGGCGGCGAGGACGCGTCCCCAGTTCGGGTCGCAGCCGAACCACGCGGTCTTGCAGAGAAGCGAGTTGGCGATGGTTCGCGCGCAGACTTCCGCATCGCGGGCCGATGCGGCGCCGCGGACTTCAACGCTCACAAACTTCGTCGCGCCTTCGCCGTCCATCGCGATCGCACGGGCCAGGTGCTGGGCGACCATGGTGAGGGCGACTTTGAAGTGCAGTTCATCGGGAGAACCGGGCTTGATTTCCACTCCGGAAGCACCGTTCGCCATGACAATCACGGTGTCGTTCGTGCTCATGTCGCCGTCGACGGTGACCTTGTTGAAAGAATCGTCGATCACGTCGCCGAGCATGGAAGCGAGCAGTTCGTTGGAGATGAGGCAGTCGGTGGTGATGCAGCAGAGCATTGTGGCGTGGGGGACCGTCATTTTCGGAGCGATCATGCCCGCGCCCTTGCACATGCCGCCGATCGTGACCAGACGGTCGCCGGAAGAGAAGGAGAGCGCGATCTCCTTGGGCTTGGTGTCGGTGGTCATAATGGCTCCGGCGGCTTCGGCGCCGCCATCGGGACGGAGCGCTTTTGCGGCGAGCACGATGCCCTTTTCGATTTTATCCATCGGGAGCTGGTTGCCGATTCGTCCGGTGGAGCAGACCATGACGGATTCGGGGGAGATTCCGAGTTCACGTCCGGCGAGTTCCGCCATTTTTTCGGCGTTGCGGTATCCCTCGATTCCGGTACATGCGTTGGCGACGCCGCTGTTGACGACGACCGCCTGGACCGTGCTCTGTTTCAGCACGCGCTCTTTGCAGAGCTGAACCGGAGCGGCGGGGAAGAGGTTGGAGGTGAACGTCGCGGAGAATGCGCAGGGCGTTTCGGAGCAGAGCAAAGCCATGTCGCCGGCGCCGTTGCGCTTGAGTCCGGCGCAGACGCCGGCCGCCCGGAAGCCGCGCGGAGAGGTGACTCCGCCGTTCTCAATGAAATCCATGTTCATTTTCTGTTTCAGCCTTATGTTAATTGAATCGGTTTTTCAACTTTCGGAGCGAGCTCCGGATTTGTTCCGTCTTCGGCCGCAACGGAGATGGCGATTCCGCCGCGGGGACGGAAGACGCCTTCCACGCGCATCCAGCGGGGCGAAAGGAGCTTGACGAGATCCACGAGGATGCGGTTGACGACCTCTTCATGGAACGAATTGTGCGAACGGAAAGCGAAGAGATAGAGCTTGAGCGACTTGCTTTCCACGCAGAGCTTATCAGCGATGTAGCGCACTTTGATGTGTCCGAAATCCGGCTGGCCTGTGACGGGACAGAGGCTTGTGAACTCCGGGCAGTCAAATTCGATGACGTAATCATGTTCCGGATACCTGTTGACGAATGCTTCGAGTTTTGCCTTTTCCGGAGCATCCGGGTACTCCTTGTGGTTCCGGTTGAGAAGCGTAAGCTCCTCATGTGCCGCGTTTTTTGCGTCTCCCGTGGGT
>URNE01000333.1 GCA_900549045.1 uncultured bacterium
GAGCCAGACAATGTACTCGTCCGTCTTGTTGTCCATCGTCAAATTGTCGATGGAGATAGTCGTTTCACCGGGAATCGGTTGAAACTTAATCGCCCACGGACCATCCGCGTGAATGTTTCTCGCGGAAGCCGGCGTCTCCATGGACGACATCCGCTGCACCGTCGTCACGGGCAGCCAGATCGTCGACGGCATGAAACGCTTCATCAACTACGACTTCCAGGTCAGCGAAGTCTCCGCGCATGTCGCGGGAGCTCTTCATTTCCACCCGCATGTCAAAGCGATTCTCGACGTCGGCGGGCAGGACAGCAAGGCGATGATCTACAACGAAAAAATGGGCATGTGGACCTCCAAGATGAGCGGCATCTGCGCCGCCGGAACCGGAGCTTTTCTCGACAGCGTCGCCCTCAAACTCGGAATTCCCGTCGAAGAGATGGCGGACAAGGCGGACTACAGCTCGGAGCTTGAGTTCTCCTCCGTCTGCGCCGTGCTCAGCGCAACCTCGATCAACAAATTCAAGAACCGCATGCCGCTCGGACAGGTCGTCGGCGGAGCATGCCGCGCCCAGGCGCGAACCATCATCTCCGGCGTCGGCCAGCTTCTCTTCAACTACAAAGGCGACATTGTGTTTCAGGGCGGCGTCGCCTCGAACCGCGCCGTCGCCCACTACCTGAAAGAGATCACGGAAAACAACATCATCATTCCGGAACATCATCAGGTGATGGGCGCACTCGGCGCCGCCTGCATTGCCCGCCGCTACACCCAGCTCAAGGGCAATCTCAACATGGATAAAATCCAGTACGAGCCGACCCCGATGAAATCCGTCGCCATGCGCGCCAACAACACGCGCCGCGAATTTTTCTCGAAACGCAAAGGCGGCCCGATGGTCTGGCGCAACCTCTTCTTCCCCACCGAAATTCTGAATGCGCTCGGCGTCAAAATGCTGACGCTTGAAACCTATGCCGCGCTCTTTGCCCGCAACTCCAAGCGGACGAAAAAGGCTCTCGACATCGCCGCCTACAAAGGGTTTGCCGGTGAAACCTGCTCGTTTCTCCGCGTCCTCGAAGGCTCGGAACTGCCGCCCCCGGCGTTCGGAGTCTCGACCTCGCAACCGTGCCAGCAGGGCGAACGCATCTTCCAGGATCTCGCGCGCCAGTACAAATTCTCCGACCGTTTCTACTCGCTCCACACACCCGTTGACGCGAACGATCCGAACTCCGTCGACCAGATCGCGGAGGGTCTTCAGGAAGCGGTTTATCTGATGGAAAAGGCGATGGGACTCAAGATGGATCCCGCGCGTCTTGCCGAAGCCTGCGAACTCTCGAACCAGGCGGCCGTGCTCTCCAGACAGTGCAACGAACTGCGCTGGACGAGTCCGCCGCTGATCCGCGGAACCGAAGGAGTTTACAGCGCCATCCTCTTCTCCCAGCTCTGGGGAAAACAGGAGATGGTTGACATTCAGCGCCAGTTCCACGAGGAGCTTCTGCGCAAAAAGGAGTGGGCGGAAAAGCGCTATTCCATCGACGACACGCACCGTCTGCTGTGGCTTCACCTTCCGCCGTTCTACGACACGAAGGTTCTGGACTACATCGAAACGACCTGCAATGCGCCGATCGCCTTTGAAGAGGTCAACTTCGTGAACTGGGATCTCCTCAATCCGGAAGATCCGTACCGTTCGCTCGCCCGCAAACTGCTGACCGTCGGCTACCTTGATCCGCGTCTGCGGGTCCGCTACATCGTCGAAACCGCACAGAAAGCGAAATTCAACGGCTGTGTCCTCTACAACCACGGCTTCGGACGCTGCTCGCTCTCCGACAGCTGTTTTGCCAAGCACCTCCGCGAAGAGCTGGATGAAGTCGGTCTTCCGCTTCTCACGCTCGACGGCGACTGCATGGACCCGACCACGGACCCGTGCAGCACGCTCACGAAAATTTCGTCATTCGTGGAATCGCTGAATTCCAGCAAGTACGGCAACATGTTCGGACGGATGAAATAATCACCGTCCGTTGAACAGCCAGTTCCAGCAAGCCGGGGTATAAGCGGCCGGAGACTCCCCGTTTCAGGGAATCTCCGGAGAACGGATTCATTTTGGGTCGCCATTGACCTTTCCGTTCTTGAGTCCGTTCTTCAGAGTCTTCACGGTTGTTGTTCCGGTCGTTTCCGCCGCATTGACGGTGACCATTCCGACACCTGCGATGAGAAGTCCGGCTGCTGCGATTGTCATGAGCTTGTTCATAAGAACCTCCGTTTGGTTTGTTGTTTTTGTTTGAGCTTCACCGCTCTGTCCTCAAGAATGCGGAACTTCTGAAAAATCTACAGGCGGAAAGATTTTTTTTGCATTTTTTTCCGCCGAATGTATATTACACAAAAACAGGAGCTTTGAAGATGCCGAAATTCATACCGGATCCCGCACCGGCGTTTACGCCGGAATGGAAAAACAACCCGAACGCCGAACTCATTGTTTTCTGCGGACGCGATATGCTACTGCGCCCAGGACACGAACAATACTCATTCCCGCGCACCGCCGATCTGCAGAACCTCAATATCTCCGCCCTCAGCATCGGAAGCCGCGACGGAACCCCGTGTTATGCACTTGATCTCGATACACTCCCCGAAACGCCGGCAAACGTGCAGACCGTTCCGGTCAGACTCGCCGTCGGGTATCTCCACGACACCGCGTTCGCTGCCGGATGCAGAGCGAAAGAACTCCTTCACTGGCGAAGACAGCACAAGTTCTGCGGTCACTGCGGAGAAAAACTCGGGGAATCAAAAAACGACGTCGCGCTCGTCTGCCCGAAATGCGGCGAACGGTTCTACCCCCAGCTCGCCCCCGCGGTCATTGTCGCAGTCACGCGCGGCGACGAGATTCTCCTTGCACACAACCGCAACTTTCTTCCGGAAATCCACGGGCTCATCGCGGGATTCGTTGAAGCAGGAGAAAATATCGAGGAAGCCATTGCGCGCGAAATTATGGAAGAGACCGGCGTAACGGTCGGAAACATCCGCTACTTCTCCAGTCAGTGCTGGCCCTTCCCGAACTCGCTCATGCTCGGGTTCTACGCCGACTACGTCTCCGGCGAAGCGCATCCGGACGGGACGGAGCTCGAAACGCTCGGCTGGTTCCATACGGATCATCTCCCAAAAATTCCCCCCGTCGGGAGCATCGCACGGCGGATTATTGAAGATTTCAAAGCAAACCATTCCCCCAGATAAACTTTGCAGACCGCCGGAATGCCATGCGAATTCCGGCGATTTTTTATTTCAGATGCGAACAGCGTCCCAGCGGGCTTTCAAAACGTCGGGTCCGCATTTCTCCAGAGTCTTGATTTCCGGAGCAAAGCGGTTGATGTTCGCTTCCTCGTAAAGCAGATAGAAATCATACAGCGATTCGTTCCGCTCCAGATCCGGCGTCATCGAAAACGCCAGTTTCAGTTTGCGGGTAAAAGGAACCAGATCCGCTCCTTTCTGCGAATCCTTTGCGGGCGCCGTGACGGCGCGCTCCGCAC
>URNE01000334.1 GCA_900549045.1 uncultured bacterium
TTTGTAAAATACGCCGGATTCGTGTATTTGTAAAAGAATGAGTTTATCAAATCGGGGATTTATGAAATTATGCTGACCAGAACTTTTTCCGGCGCGCTCGCGGGAGTCGATGCCGTTGCCGTGGAGGTTGAACTCAATGCAACCGGGCGCGGTGAAGAATCCATTGTTGCCATTGTCGGTCTGCCCGACACCGCAATCAAAGAGAGCCGCGACCGCATCAAATCCGCTCTGTTTTCCTGCGGATACGGTCATCCGCAGGGGCATACGCTTGTCAATCTCGCTCCGGCGGATATGAAGAAGGAGGGCGCGGCGTTTGATTTGCCGATTGCGCTCTCGCTGATCGCGGCGAACGGAATCGTTCCGCGCGAAAATCTGGCTTCCGCGATGATTCTCGGAGAACTTGCGCTCGACGGTTCGGTGCGTCCGGTCAAAGGCGCTCTGCCGATCGCGCTTCTCGCCCGCAAGCTTGCTCCGCAGATCAGAACGTTGATTCTGCCTGCGGAAAACGCTCCCGAAGGGGCGGTCGCGGCGGACAAGGTGCGCGTCTTTGCCGTGTCGTGTCTCCAGGAGGCGGTCGCGGCGGTGAACGGGGAGCTCATGCCGGTTCAGCCCGATGCGGACGGCGTGTTCGCGGAGCCGGACTGGAGCCAGATCTCCGATTTCGCCGACGTGAAAGGTCAGTTTCAGGCGAAGCGCGCGCTGGAAATCGCGGCGGCGGGCGGACACAATGTTCTGTTCGTGGGTCCGCCGGGAACCGGAAAATCCATGCTGGCGAAGCGTCTTCCTGGAATTCTCCCGCCGATGACGGAGGAGGAGACTCTTGACACCAGCCGCGTCTACAGCGTGCTCGGCCTTCTGGATTCCAAACATCCGCTTCTGCGCTGCCGTCCGTTCCGCGCGCCGCACCACACGGTTAGCGACGCCGGACTGCTTGGCGGCGGCACGAATCCGCAGCCCGGCGAAATCAGCCTTGCGCACAACGGCGTTCTTTTCCTGGATGAACTGCCGGAGTTCAAACGCAGTGTGCTTGAAACGCTCCGCCAGCCGATTGAATCGGGCGTTGTGACAATCAGCCGCGCCTCGGGAAGTTTTGATTTCCCGTGCGAATTCATTCTGCTTGCCGCGATGAACCCGTGTCCGTGCGGTCATTACGGCGACCGGCTCCACGTCTGCCGCTGCGGACAGAAGCGCATTCAGGATTACCGCGCGAAGATATCGGGTCCGCTGATGGACCGCATCGACCTGCATGTGGAAGTCTCTTCGCTGACCGAAAACGAGCTGCTGAATGCTCCGGACGGTGAAACGAGTGCGCAGATTCGCGCGCGAGTTATCCGCGCCCGCGAGATTCAGAACCGCCGTTTCGCCGGAAATCCGCGAGTCCGCTGCAACGCCCGTATGGAACCCGCGGAGATCCGCAGGTTCTGTGAAATCACAGCCGATGCCAAGACTCAGCTGCGTCATACCATTGCGGAATTCGGGCTCAGCGCCCGCGCCTACGACCGCATTCTGCGCGTCGCCCGCACGGTTGCCGATCTTGACGGGGCGGAGCAGATTGCATCCGACCATATTTTTGAAGCCATCAACTACCGTTCGCTTGACCGCCGACTCTGACTGAAAGGAAATTTATCATGTCCATGCTTCCGATGTTTATCAAACCTCTTCTGAAGACGGAAATCGACCGCCGGGTGAATCAGTATATCGCGCTTTTCGCGGGAGAGCTGGATCACCGTCCGCTTCTGCTGAAACTTGATGTCGCGATTGAGGATATCCGTATTGACATTGCGACGAGTTCCCCGTTCGGCGGGAAGGAGGAGCAGGTCCGCACCGAGCATCTCAACAGCTACACGTGGACCGAGACCACGGGCGACGGCAATCACCGGAGTTTTCTGAACAATCCGGATCGTGTTGCGCTTGAGGATTTGAATCTTTCCGGCACAGCCCGGATCAACGGCATTCATTTTGAGAAACAGGTGATGGGAATGGGCGTCAAGCTGAAAGACGTTTCGTTCCGTTTCCGCATCACCGGAAGTCTGATGTATTGAGGAGTGTCGCCCGCCTTTGGCGGGCTCGGCAAGTGTCACGGCTGCGCGCTCGAAAGTGTCGGAGCTTCGCTCCTCGGCAAGAGGAGGGAGGAGACGCCGGGAAACAATTTTTTCCGATCAGGCGTTTTTCGCTGCATGATCCGCTGAAAAACGGCAAATGTTGTGTCATGCAATTTGACACACAGGATTCAGTTTTATTAAAAAGGATTCTGTGGTTTGTTAGGCTCGGATTTAAAAAAGAAATGGCGGAAGCGACGGGACTCGAACCCGCAACATCCACCGTGACAGGGTGGCACTCTAACCAGTTGAGCTACGCCTCCGCTTGAGTATGGAGTGTAATATAGCAGAAGATTCCGAGAAGTCAAATGGATAAGATGATTTTTTTGAATTTTTTGTTCGGAAACCGTCGGTTGCCGTCTGGAGATTCAAATCCGGATTCTGTAAATCTTCGGGATCAGGAATTTTAAAACCGCCGCGGCGGGGACCGAAAGAATCATGCCCGTTATGCCGCCGAGAAGCCCGCCGAGAAGAACGACGATAATCGTCTCCAGCGTCGTCAGTCCGATTGCGCCGCCGACCAGCGTCGGATAGAGGAAAAGCTGTTCCAGAAGACCGTTGATCAGCAGGTAGGAGAGGCAGACTCCGATCAGGGTGATGATCAGGTGCGTTTCGCAGAAGCAGAGGCAGACCGCAACCGTCAGCGCAAAACTCGCAAGCGGTCCGATGAACGGAAGAAAAATCGTCATGCCGGCAACAAATGCGAGCGGGAACGCATTCGGCACGGAAAACGCGGAGAACAGAACCGTATAGAGCGCCGTTTCTATCAGGACAATCGAAATGTAGCCGCGCACCCAGCGGTTGAACATCAGGGCAATTGAGTTGATGATCTCCGCCGCTTCATTACGCACATGTTCCGACGTCTTCGGCATCCACGGCGAATTGAAGATCGCATGAACGCACCAGCGTCCTATATCCGATTTCTCCCCGCCGGTTCCGAACGACGCCATCTTCACGGTGAAAAAGAGAAAGAAAAAGAAGAAGAGAAGCAGGTCAAACGCAAACGTTCCCAGGCGCGACGCCGTATCCAGCAGGAATCCGATCAGACCGCGTCCTTTGGAGAATGCCAGCTGAGCAAGCTCCGAACGGTTTTCCTTCACGTAGCCGTGAATCCAGGTGCGGAGTTTCTGCGCGAATTCCCGGAGCGAAAGCTCTTCCCCGTCGGTGGTTCGTTCCGTTTTTTTCTCCGGTTTCCGGAGAGCCGGTGTTTTTTCTCCGGTGTCTGTTTCCGGCGTTTTTTCGGAGATCAGACTGGAAAGTTTCAGTTCCGCCTTTTTGAGCGCCGGACTCTCTGTCGCCCAGCGGTTGATGGATTTTCCGGCGTTCATTGCGGCGGGGATGATCAGCGTCGCAGATGTAAACAGAATCAGCGCGAATGCAGCCGCAAGGGAAATGAACAT
>URNE01000335.1 GCA_900549045.1 uncultured bacterium
TGGCGGTTCCGCCCGGAGAACCTGGAACACTTTTATAGTCGATCTGTTTCATTGATTCAGCCCTTTGTCGCAAGTAAGCATTTTTTAATGAAAAATCCACAACGTTCTCTGCGGATTGGCGCGCATCCGGTTGTGCGGATCATCGGCGCCCAGGGGATGCAAATATGCTTGACTGGGAAAGGCTTTTCTTGAAGTTGCATTGCCTTTTCCACAGGCTTGTTCCCCGAACCCGTTGAAATTGTTCAGATTTTTCATGTTGTCTCTTTCCTCTGCTGCATCCAGCCAATGGCCGATTCAATCCTTTTGTGGATGAATCAAATATTTCTCCGTGTTTTCGCGGAGGATCGCCATCAGCTTTTCATCGGCAAAAATACGTTTCGTCAAATACCACGACTGACTGCCGTATTCTCCGATTTTGCGAAAGAAATCGTAATCAAACGGATAGTCATTGTAATATGCCAGATGATCGGTGTCGATCACGAGTCCCGGACATGCCGCCATGGCGGCTCTGGCACGGATCGACATCTCTTCAAGACCATTTTCGGGCAGCCCCGTGTAATCGTTGAGACGGATCATGGTCATGACTTTGGTATAATAAGGATTGTTGCTCTGGCAGAGAACGACCGCTTCCGGTTTGACCTCCAGCACAGCTTCGTGCAACAGCTCAAAGAGACGATACATGAAACCGACGCCGCGATATGTGCAATTTCCGTAATCATCCGGCAGGACCGAAGTGAAATCGAACTTGACTCCGTCCGCATTGAAACAGCCCGGGGCGTCCGAAAACAGGCGGCGGCAATCCTCTTTGAGAGTCTTCTGAAAACGTTTGCTGTCCAAGTTGTAGGCTCCGCCCTGACATGACGGCAGGACTTCTTCATCGCTGCGTCCCTCCGCCATAGTGGAAACCCACAGCAGAACGTGACGCCCTTTTGCGTGCTGGCGGTCGATGAATCCCCGCAGATCAGGCCATTTCGCAGTATCCGGCTGCCAGATGCCGTGTTTCGGCCCCCAGAAATCATCAATGATCAGAATGTCGAAATCCAGTCCGGCATTTTCAATATCGGAAACATATTCCTCGTAGCACTTTTGCGTACAATTTTCCAATGGTTTTATCAGTTCGCACTGTCGGCTCCATCCGCAGACGCTGATGCCTCGGTGCCAATCCGGAAAAGTCCGCCGGACCGGGGTAAATCTGCCGCTTTTTACGATAGAGCGCGTATAGGCTGACAAAGCCTCGTATTCATCGTTCATGCCGAATTCAAATACCAGAGCCGGGACGGAGAATCGTGTTTTGCATTCCGGCATTTTCTGATAAGCCACATGATACTGAAGTTGCGATTCCGAGCCCGGATCAGTGCCAAAAGCCCAGAAATTGAACTCTTCCAGAACCGGTTCGATTCCGGCAAAGAACCATTTGCCGCAATTTTCCCTCATCGAAAAACTCCATGCGGGCGGTGAAATCAAACCCGGTTCAAGGGAGAGCGGTTCGGACGGGCGGAACTTGTGATTCCGCGACAGCTGGAAATCCGGCAGTCCTGGCGAAAAAACCTGATTCGCAAAGCATTTCGATCCGCGTGCAAGTCCCACCTTGAAATCTCCTGCCGGATGCCCGGAGCCAAGTTCCGCCTTCAGTTCGATTCGATCCGAATGGAAGGTAAGGGTCGTTTCATCTCCCGCCGCCGTATGAAAACAGAATCTGAGTTTTTCTGTCTGAAACATTCCTTGAGGAACAGCGTCTTCAGTCCATTCTCCTTTCGCCGTTCCGATTCCGCAATCCGGAGAAAGGATCAGAATATCCTCGTCCGGCGCAGTCTTTGTTCGAATGTGGAAAAGATCCTTCCCGTGTCTGCGCATCACGGTATATGTATCAGCGATCAGATCGAACTGACCGGAACGAAACGAATAACGAATCATGTTGTCTCCTTTTGGGTTGTGCAACGTTCGTTCTGTAAATTCTCCGAATCCCTGCTGCAGACCGTTCACGGGCTTTTCCGTAGGCAAGCCGTTTTTCATCCAGTCCGATCAGGAGCGCCGTTGCAATCCTGAGCAAAGATTCTTTGCCGGAGAATACTTTAATGCTCCTTGTGCGTTTTTCAACTCCTTATTTTGAAATTCCGCCATATTTGTGTTCGGAGTTTCCGGCGAGGATTCGAGCAGGAACTCCTTCTTCAAGGCGTTTCGACAGTTCCGGCGCCGTCTTCCCGTGCTTTTCAATCAGCTTTTCTGCGGAATTCCTCGGCATATTGAACGTATTGTGAGCTGCGGCATTCTGCTGAAGACGAAAGAGACGTCTTTGCCATGGAACTGACGGAAACACGCCGCTTCGAGTCGGCGGAGTTTCATCGAAACTTTTTTCAGAAACGGCTTAATCGACTGAGAAATGCTGAACATGTTCCATGCGGTGAATTCCTCTCATCTCGTTTTATTTTCAGGGAAGATCGACGGAGCTTCGGAGATATTGCGCCCTTTTTCACAGGTCAAGAGCCATGCTGCCTTTTCGCCTTTACGGGAAAAACGTTGCGTCGGCTTCCGGCGGGAGGCTTTCAGTTTTTTCCGCGCTTCTTCAAAGTGCCGCAGGAGGCACGGAGGTGAAATGTATAACCGACCATGAAATCCTCGTGGACGGGTTCTTTGCGCATCAGCTTGTCCAGCATGTCGACGGCATGCTGGGCAATCGCTTTGTAATTCTGCTCGATTCCCGTAATCGGAGGATCGCTGTAACGGGAGAATTCCGAATCCAGCCATCCGCAAAGAGAGATGTCTTCCGGAACCCGCAGACCGAACTGTTTCAGGTAGTAAAGGGCTCGGACTTCATTCCCCTCCGCAGTCGTGATGACCGCCGTAACCTTCTGATCCAGAAGCCGGCGCAGGGCAATGTCGATTTCATCGAAATACTGGATATAGGAAAGAAGATCATCCGGAAGACCGTTGTCGCGCATGGTCTTCTGAAACGCCGCGATGCGCGACAGACGGTTGAAATTCATATTGTTGTCAATTCCCTTCTTCCAGAGCAGCAGACCGATCCGCTTGTGTCCCAGCTCCAGCAGATGATCCGTCAGAAGATTCATCCCCTGTTCGTCATCGGAGGCAACCGAGTAGATGTTCTCAAAATGCCATGATTTCGTGTTGATGCAGACCAGCGGCAACGGCAGTTCATCGCTCCAGATGCGCTCGAGTCCGCTGTCGCCGACCGCGGAAATGGCTCCGCAGAAATTCTGCTCCTGAAGCAGATTCAGCGAATTGAGCGAAATGATTTCCACCAGAAACCCTTTGCTTTCCAGCAGAGAAGAGAGCTCTCCGACAATTCCCGATGAATAACTGTCGATGCAGAGCAGGGAGGGCAGAATCACCGCAACGGTGCGGTAAGATTGGAGATACCCGATCTTACGCGCGGCGGCAATCACATTTTTACGGGCTTTCCCCGTAATCCACTGTCCGTTGTTCAGAACCCGCGACACGGTCGCAATGGAGTAACCGGATTCCTTCGCAACATCGC
>URNE01000336.1 GCA_900549045.1 uncultured bacterium
CACCACATTGCGCGACGGCGAGCAGACCCCCGGCGTCGCTTACACTCCCGCTGAAAAGTTTGAGATTGCACGCCTTTTCATTTCGCACCTGCATATTGACCGACTGGAAATCGGTTCCGCGCGTGTCTCCGAAGGGGAAAAAGTCGGGCTCCGCTCCATCCTCGAATGGGCGGAACACCGCGGCTGCCTCGAACGCATGGAGATTCTCGGATTCGTCGACGGAGGAAAATCCGCGGACTGGATTCGCGGTTGCGGCGGCAAAGTTTTGAACCTGCTCGCGAAAGGGTCCGAAACTCATTGCCGCGTACAGCTCCGCAAGGAGCCGGAACAGCATTTCTCCGACGTCTGCCGAGAAATCGAACAGGCGCGGAAAATGGGGCTTGCCGTCAACGTTTATCTTGAAGACTGGTCCAACGGCATGATCGATTCCCTGCCTTACGTATTCGAATTCCTGCATCGTCTTTCCGAAATGGAAATCGAGCGAGTGATGCTGCCCGATACGCTCGGCATTCTGACGCCGGAACAGGTGACGCGTTATCTCGACTGGGTTTACGCCGCCGCCCCGAACCTGCGCATTGATTTCCACGGACACAACGACTACGGTCTCGTCACGGCGAACAGTCTCGCCGCGGTGCAGGCCGGAGTCAGCGGCATCCATGTGACCGTGAACGGGCTCGGCGAACGCACGGGCAACCAGTCGCTTGCCCAGCTCGTCGTTGCCATCAACGACCACACGGAACGGGCGACCCGCGTAGTCGAAAAGGAACTGCTTCATGCCTCCATCATGGTCCAGACCATCTCCGGAAAACGCTACGCATGGAACGCCCCGGTTGTCGGAAGCGACGTCTTCACCCAGACCTGCGGAGTTCATGCGGACGGCGACAGGAAAGGCAATCTTTATGCGAACCGGCTGCTTCCGGAACGTTTCGGACGCAAGCGGGATTATGCGCTCGGCAAACTTTCCGGCAAGGCGTCGCTCGACCAGAATCTTCAGGCGATCGGCATGTCCGAGCTGGATCCCGAACTCCGTGCGAAAGTGCTTCAGGAAATCGTGCGTCTCGGAGACAAGAAGAAACAGGTTTCCGCGGCCGACCTGCCGTTTATCATCGCCAGCATCCTGCGCGCGCCGATCAGCGGACGTGTCCGCGTGACCGATTACCAGATCGAAACGCGCATGAACAATCTGCCGAAAGCGGTTGTGAACATCGAGCTCGACGGCAAACCGCTTTCCGATCGCGCGAGCGGCGACGGCGGTTACGACGCGTTTGTGAAAGCCCTGCGCAAACTGTTGAAAAAACAGGGAATCACGTTCCCGCGCCTGGCGGATTATCAGGTCCGCATCCCGCCCGGAGGCAAGACGGATGCTCTTGTTGAAACGACGATCACCTGGGATGTCTCTCCGGAGAAAAAGCTCATCACGACGGGCGTTGACTCCGACCAGCTCGCGGCGGCGATTGTCGCAACGGAAAAGATGCTGAATCTCGTCATCAAGTAAGAGATTTCAGATTGCCTTGAAAAAACGCGCCGGATCTGCCCGAAAAGCAAATCCGGCGCGTTCGTTCTGAAAAAATCAGACTGCGTATTTTCTGCCGCCGAAGATGGCGGTGCCGACGCGGACAATCGTCGCGCCTTCCGCAATGGCGGCGGGGAAGTCGTGGCTCATGCCCATGGAGAGCTCGGGGAGGGCGACGGAAAATTCCCGCTCCAGACGGTCGCGGAACTCGCGGAGTCCGCCGAAGGTGGTGTGAAGAACGGCGGCGTCCGCATCCAGCGGAGCCATGGTCATGAGACCGAGCAGCTGTATGTTGGAAAGCGCAAGCGCATGTTCCGCCGTTTCGCGAAGGGCATCCCATCCGGAAAGCCCGAATTTGGATTCCTCGCCGGAAACATTGACCTCCAGCAGAATCTTCTGAATCTTTCCGCGCTTTGCAGCCGCGGCGTCGATTTTGTTCAGCAGCTTCACCGAATCGACGGAGTGAATGTATTCCGCCAGTTCAACCGCCTTTTCCGCCTTGTTCGACTGAAGATGTCCGATCAGATGCCAGATGATGTCCGGCGTTCCGTCCGGAACTTTGGTTTCGAGCTCCTGAACCCGGTTTTCTCCGAATTCAAGCTGCCCCGCTTCATGCGCTTCGAGAATATCGGCGACAGGAAAGGTTTTTGAAACGGCAAGCAGACGGACCGAGCGCGGATCGCGTCCCGCCTTTTCCGCCGCGGCGGCGACATTCGCGCGGACGCGCTCGAGGTTTTCCTGAAGCTGAGTCATACTCTTGTCTCCTTCGGTTTCTTGATGGTCAGCTGGGGATCCGCAATGCGGACTTTGGTTCCGGCGGGAATGTCTTCCGTCAGCCAGACATTGCCGCCGATGATGGAGTTCGCGCCGATCGTGATGTTGCCCAGAATCGTCGCTCCTGCGTAGATGGTGACATTGTCTTCGATGTTCGGGTGGCGTTTCGCGCCCTTGATGATTTTCCCGCAGGCGTCCTTCGGGAAGGAGTGTGCGCCGAGCGTCACGCCCTGATAGAGCTTGACGTTGTTTCCGATGGTCGCGGTCTCGCCGACGACTACGCCGGTGCCGTGGTCGATGAAGAAGCCTTCGCCGATCGTCGCGCCTGGGTGTATGTCGATTGCGGTGATGCGGTGCGCATATTCGGTCATGATGCGCGGGATCATCGGGATGCCCTCCTTGTACAGGATGTGGGCAAGACGCTGGATCGTGATGGCTTTGAGACCCGGATAACTCACGATCACCTCGTCGAGCGAACGTGCGGCGGGGTCGCCGTCGTAAGCCGCCTGAATGTCTTTTTTGATGACTTCGCGCAGTTGCGGAAGTTCGGAAAGCAGATGTTCGGAAGCGCGCTGGGCCTGAGCGCCGCAGGAACAGTTGCCGCACGGATTCGCGGAACGGCAATGGAAATTCAGTGTGCGGACCAGCACATCGCGCAGTTCAATGTAGAGCGACGAGACGATTTCGCCGACCGAGAAGCGGAGTGTGGCCATGGAGTACGCCTCGCGCTTGCCGAAGCCGGGATAGACCAGTTCCAGAAGTTTGGAAAGAATGTTCAGAACCTCATCTTCGCGCGGCAGATTGTTGCCCTCGCTGTGGTTGACGCCGATTCCGTCCTGATAGGAATCCACGAGATCAAGGGTGACCTGATGGATGAATGCAGTCTGCTGTTCCGGAGCGGTTTCCTGACGGCTGCAATATTTCATAATGACTCCTTATTCGATATTCTGAACCTGTTCGCGGATTTTTTCAAGTTCGGTTTTCAGCATGACGACGCGCGGGGAAATTTCGGTGGAACCGGCTTTGTTTCCGAGCGTGTTGCATTCGCGGAAAATTTCCTGGACCATGAAATCGAGCGAGCGTCCAACCGGATTCTCCGGCTCGTTCGCGAGCTTGCGGAAGTTAGTGAAATGGGAACGAAGACGCGTAATCTCCTCGGTGACGTCAAGTTTGTCGCCGTAGATCACCGCTTCGCGTAAAATTCG
>URNE01000337.1 GCA_900549045.1 uncultured bacterium
AGGGCAGAAAGTCATAGTCGCGCTTCAATTTGGAGGTGTCCGACCAGGTGCGGTACATGTCGCCGGGCTGCAGGGGCAATAATTCCAATTGTGCCGTTTTCCGCGTTGCACGTTCGACGGCATGGACGAAGTCACGCAGGCCGACCGGATGACCGTTGCCGATGTTGTAGACCCGGAACGGAATCTGATCCGCACGGCACAACGGTTTCAGTAGAACCCGGACAACTCCTTCGACAATGTCGTCGATGTAGGTGAAGTCCCGCTGCATGTCGCCGTGGTTGTACAGCGGAATCGGGGTTCCGTTCAGGACCGCGCGGGTGAATTTGAACAAGGCCATGTCCGGGCGTCCCCACGGACCGTAGACCGTGAAAAAACGCAGGCCGGTCGACGGAATTCCGAAGAGCGAGGCGTAGGAACAGGTCATCAGTTCACTGCTCTTTTTCGTCGCGGCGTAAAGACTTACCGGGTTCGCCTGCGGGTCGTCCTCGCGGAAGGGGATGTTCGGCGAACTGCCGTAGATGCTCGAACTCGAGGCGAAGACGAAATGCTCCACCGGGTTGTCACGGCATCCTTCCAGGACGTTGAAGAATCCGTCGATGTTGCTCTGGATGTAGACGGACGGATTTTCCACACTGTAGCGCACGCCGGCCTGAGCGGCCAGATGACAGACCGCGTCGAATTTTTCCTTGTGGAAGAGCTTGACCATCGCGGCGGCGTCCTCCAGATTCAGCTGGCAGAAGCGTCCGCCGAGCGGCGACTCGATCATGCGGCCGTAGGCGATGTTTTCGGGCTCGAAACCGCATTCCTTCAGGCGGGCGAGCTTCAGATTGACGTCGTAATAATTGTTCAGATTGTCGATTCCGAGGACGTCGTATCCCATGGCGGTCAGGCGGCGGTAAAGATGAAAGCCGATGAATCCGGCGGAGCCTGTAACCAGTATTTTTTTCATGATCCGCGCTCCGTCAGCTGTCCGAAGAGCTGTCTGAATTGAGTTTTCACTTTATCAATCGAATGGTTGTTGCGGACATATTCAAATGCCTGCGCGCCGAGACGTTGCGCGAACGCCGGGTCGGCCGCCGCGCGGAGCAGGCGCGCCGCGGCGGCGTCCGTGTCGCCGACGGGGAAGAGGAGTCCCGTTTTTTCCGGGAAGATCACTTCGTTTGTTCCGTCGACGTCGCTTGCGACGATGGGCAGTCCCGCCGCCATCGCTTCGAGGAGGACGTTGTCGAGCGGAGCCCAGTGGGCGGTATGGAGCATGACGTCCGCCGCCTGATAGACGATTTCGACGTCCTTCCGGAAGGGGAGGAAACGCACATGCTCTTCGATTCCGAGCTCCGCGGCCTGTTTCTGCAGATCCGGTTTGAGGGGGCCGTCCCCGATCAGGAGGAAGAGGAGATCCGGATTTTGTTTCAGGGCGACGGCCGCGGCGGAAATGAAATCCTTCTGCGCCTTCTGAGGAGAAAAGCGTCCTACGTTGATCACAAGAATTTTTCCGTCGGGGATTTCCAGCATGCGGCGTGCGTTCTGTTTGTTTTCCGGATGATGAAAGCGTTCCGTTTCGACGAAATTTCGGACCACGACCAGTTTTTCCTGCGGGACGCCGCGGGCGAGGAGCTGTTTTTCGATGGCTCCGGAAACGGCCAAAGCTCTGGTGTTCAAAGAGGTGCAGAAGCGGTCGATCCAGGGATGACTGCACCAGCCTTTGACATTTCCGACTCTGGACATGTTGATGCGTTCGATGCAGGGAATCTTCATCAGCCTGGCGATTCCGGCGATGAGGCGTCCGGCGTGCAGGTAAATCAAATCCGGTTTGCATCGGCGGATTTCCTTTATGACCGCCCGGACGGTCCAGGGCTTGCGCATGGAGAAATTCATCAGGCGGCAGGGGATTCCGCGCTGTTCGAGAGCCGCGCGAAGCGGTCCGTCCTGAAAGAGAAGCACGGAAAAGGAAATGTCGCCGTCGGGCGCAAAGGCGTCCATGAGTTTGAGGAGGAAAACCTGGCTTCCGCCGAGTTCTCCGTAAGTGACGGGAACCAGAATTTTCATGATGAACGTTTTCTCCTTCCGGAGAAAAATTCCGTATGCGAACGGTTCATGCGGTTCCCTTCATTCTTTCGTGTTCGAGAGTTAAAACGATATGGGGAATATACACGTGAATGTTTCAAAATACAAGAGAGAATTGCGGTCATTCTCAACTTTTTCAAAATTTTCACGTGCGTAAAAAGAGAGCGCCCCGGTTCCTGATGGAGCCGGGGCGCGGAGTTTTGGATGGAAGGTTCCGGATCAGGGAACGACTTCTGGGTTCTCGCGCTTGTAGTAGGCAAGGATCATCTTGCGGAGGAAGTCGAGATCGAGCTTCCAGTCGAGCGCCTTGTCGCCGAGCGCCTTGCGGACGTTGGTCTGGTCGAAGATGATCTCGGACTCGAAGTAAGGCATGAGGTCGCCGATCATTTTCTGAACGAGAATTTCCTGTTTGGAGGGGTTGTCGACATGTTCCATGACGGAAAGTCCGTGAGACTGCAGGACTTCGCAGACCGCTTTTTCGATGTCGTAGCGGCTGACGGGGCTGTCGCCGGTGATGTGGTAGGTTTTGTTCTCGACGGGGAGCTGGAAGATTTTCGTGATGGCTTCCTGGACATAGTCAACGGGGACGAAGTAGACTTTGTCGGTTGCTCCGGCCTGGATGCGGAGGGAGGTTGTGAACGGTCCCTTCGGGTCGATGCCTTCCTTGGAGCAGGTGATGCGTTTGACCTGACCGAGGAATTCGAGAAGTCTGTAGAACGCGAGCGGTTTGCGGACAATGCCGTCGGAGCGTCTGCCGACCACGATGGCGGGGCGGTAGATGGTGTAGGGGAATCCGGATTCGCGGACGAGTTTTTCCGCGTCGAATTTGCTGCGTTCATAGGGGTTGTTGAAGTCGGTTGCGGGCATGGAGTCTTCCATGACGCGTCCGACGGTTTTTCCTGCGACGTAAGCGGTGCTGACGTAATGGAAAGTGGGGACTTTGACCGCTTTGGCGAGGGCGAGAGCCGCCTGAGTTCCGCCGAAGTTGGTCGCATAGGTTTTTCCCTGAAGGTCTTTGCCGAGGTTCACATCGGCCGCGCAATGGAAGAAGGTGTCGAATGGGCCTTCCTTCGCCATGGCTTCCGCAGGGAGGTTTCCGAGAGTGCCTTCCACAATGGTCACGCGGCGGAGAATGTCGTCTGCCGTTTCCGGTTTGCCGTCGAACTCGCACTGCTGGCGCAGGATTTTTTCTGCGCGGGACTGTCCGGATTCACCGCAGAAACCGCGGCAGAGGGACACCACTTCGTAGTCGGGATGTTCACGCAGTAAGGCAGTTGTGAAGGCTCCGCCAACCAACCCTGTAATTCCGGTCATCAGAATTTTCAATGTTCTCTCCAATCTGTGTTTGTAGGTGCATCGTCGGAAATCGGCTGACCAGCTTCCGGGCGCTGCACCCTTAGTATTTTAAAATGTATCA
>URNE01000338.1 GCA_900549045.1 uncultured bacterium
TTTGCGGGCGGATTCCGTAGATTTACCCTCATAGAGCTCCTTGTAGTAATTGCCATCATCGCCATCCTTGCCGGGCTGCTTCTGCCGGCTCTGAATCAGGCGAGAGCGAAGGCGAGAAGCATCACTTGTCTCAACAATCTGAAGACATGCGGGACGATGACGACGCTGTATGCGAATGATTTCAATGATTATATTGTTCCCTCGAAAGGGCCGAACCCGGAAGATGAATTCTGGGCGGGGATTCTGTACGCGCACTCCACGGGGAAAACGTATGCGGAAGTCAGCGGTGTTATTGGCGAAACGGCGAAGGTCGCAAAATTCAGTTCGATGCACTGTCCGGAAATGCCGTGGTCGCCATCCCAGAGGGTGGAAGCGCAGAGTTTCGGAATCAACTTCAATCTTTTCGGTGCTTATGATGCGCCGAATCCTGAGGTCGGAGGAGTTCAGGGAACGAAAAAGGCGTGGATGATCAATTCGCTCGGCAAGATCGAACGGGCCGGAGTCCCGAAGAACAGACCGAGTTCCACTGTGCTGTACATGGATACTCTGAACATGAATTATGCACAAAAATGCGCAGGTTTCTACTTCTCTTTGAACAAACTCTACTCCGCTCTTATGCATGGTGGACGCGCGAACTGCGCCATGCTTGACGGCAGCGCAAGAGCGGCGAAGCTGAGCCGGCTTCAGACGGAACACAATTTTGTTTACGGTTCGCAGAAACTGGATGTTTGCGATTCCAACGGAACCGTGATTACCCAATAACACGGAGGAGTCCACATGTCTATTCTGAATACTTGTTCCGGAAAACGCTTTTTGTGTCTTGCGGGTCTCCTGCAGGCAAGTCTGCTTTCCGCCGGGAATCTGTTTTTCAATTCCGGCGCGGAAATGGGAACCGCCGGGTTCGCGCTCTGGCGGCTGATGAATCCGAAAACGAATCCGGAGATGCGGTTCTCCCAGCCGGCCGCCGATCCGGAAAATCCGTTTCAGGGAAAATATTCTCTGCGCATTGACAACCCGTTCGGCGAATTTTTCCAGCTGCGGACAAAGAGAATACATCTTCCCGCCAATGCCAAGGTCACAATCGGCTGCGCCATGCGCGGAAGCGAAGGCGTGAAGAAGGTGATCCTGCGGGCGGTCTGCATTGATGAGAACGGCGTATGGAACATGCGTTCCAAAGTCTTTCCGGTTGCGGCGGAGTGGAAGGAATTCAGTTTTGAATTCGATACGCGGAAAGCCGCTGGAGAATGGCAGCTTCAGATCTGCCAGGGGGCGCCCGGGGCGACAACCGGGAGTCTCTGGATCGACAATATCCGGGTGGAAAAAACCGGGGACGCCGCGGCGTCGCCCGCGTTGAGCATTGCGCTCGTTCCGGAAGAAAAAGTATTGGTTTTCGGGCGCGGAGAAAAGAAGTCCGCAGCCGTTACGGCGTATCTCCGCAACAATTCGGAAAAGCGGCTTTCGGGGAATGCCGTGTTCGATATGACCGGCGACCAGACCGGGGAGGTTGTGCAGAGCGGAACTTTGCCGTATGATCTTGCGCCGGGAGAGGTGCTGAAAACAACGCTCCGGTTTACGCTTTCCCGCTACGGCGCTTTCCGCATTGTTCCGCGCAGGAGCGCGATTGCCGCCGAACACCTTGATGCGCTTGTCTGCGCCGTCGGAAAATATGTTCCGGGGGAGAAACTCGACCCGATGAACGATTTCTGCACGGCGATTGTGAATGCGGGCGAGATTTCCTTCTACAACGGAAATGTCTGCCGTCTTGGAGTCGGGGATTCTCCGGAGGAAAAATACCGTCTGCTTGAACTGATGGGCTGTCGCCTCGTGCGGACAATGGCGTATCCGGTCACGGACTGGCGTCTGGTGGAGCCGCAGGAGGGAAAATTCGATTTCAGCGAGATGGATTACTGGACCGACGTTGCGGCGAAGCATCATGTCTCCCTCATGCCGTGTTTCGGACAGATGATGGAGATCAAGGGACAGAACAACACGCCGTATCCGCGCTGGCTTGCGGAGAAGGCGACGCTGATTGAAAAGAATCCGGCGGGAACGCATCCGAAATTTACGGTCCGCGTACCTCCCGAGGAACTTTTTGACCGCTATGTCCGTGCGTTTGTCAGGCATGCGGGGAAACGCATCCGGCTTTATGAATTCATGAACGAGCCGAATCTTTTCATGAGTCCGGAACTTTATTCCAGGTATCTTGCGGCGGCGTACCGCGCGATGAAGGAGGAGAATCCGGAAGCCATGATGCTCGGAATCTGCGTCACCGGGGATATGGGCGGCATTGTGCAGGGATACCTGAGAGGATGCGTGAAAGCCGGAGCGCTGGAAAATCTCGACGCGGTCAGCTTTCATCCGTACAATGCGCGGACACTTTCCTCGGTGACTCCGGCGGATGAACAGATTGCGGAAATCCGGAAAATTGTGAAGGGAAAACCGCTTTTCAACACGGAGCTTTTCTTTCTTTATGACCGCGACGATCAGGAGCGTTCATTTTCGGCGCAGTCGAATGCGCATCCGCATCATCTGGCGCAGCGCATTCTGACCGACCTCGGGGAAGGTGTGCGGCAGTCGATGGATCTTTATGAGAATCAGCTCTGGACTCAAATGTTGAGTTCGAGCCACAATCCGCACGGAATCGATTCCTGGACGCCGAACAGCATTTTCGTTGCACTGAATGCGCTCTCCCGTCATTTCGAGGGAGCGAAGCCGGTGAAGAAATACAAAAGCTCCAACGGATTTGTCATCTACCGTTTTGAACGCAACGGAAAGCCGCTCGCGGCGATGTGGCAGTACCGGCCGACCGGGAAAATGACAATCAATCTTTCCGGAATGGAGCTTCATGACGTTCTCGGCAATCCGGTTGCCTCGGGCTTTGTTCCGGTGACGGCGAATCCGGTTTACTGTCAGCCCGGTTCACTTACGGCGGAGGAGTTCCGGAAAAGACTGGAACAGCCGGAGATCCGCTTCGAACAGCCGGTGTTCTCTCCGGTCGCAAGAAAGATCGGCGATCGGCTGTTCTTCCGGATCGGGAACATTTCGCAGAACAGGGAAAATGTTCTGACCGGACTGAAAGGCGGACTGCTCCGCGCAAAGAGTCCGCTGCAGCTTCAGCTTGCATCGCAGGAATTCCGGAATGAATCCCTTGCCGTAACGCCGGGCGTTGCCGGAAAACCGCTCTTCTATTTCTTCAAATTCGGAGACCGGATCGGTCAGTCTCCCTGCCGTTTCATCGAAACGGCAACGGTTAAGAATGGAGAAAAAATGGTTCTTGCCACACCGGATAAAACATTCTCCGCGGAAGGAAAAGTGACGCTTGCCGGAGGGAACGTCGTCTGTGAGTTTCGCGTAAAGGATGCAGTCCCGTCGGGACCGAACGCCGGACGCGAGGCGTGGCAGTGTGACGGACTCGAGTTCTTCTTCGACCGCGCTCCGGAACAGATGCCGCTTCCTCACGCGGGTGTTTACACGCC
>URNE01000339.1 GCA_900549045.1 uncultured bacterium
CAGCTTTGATCCAATAGGAAAAACGGTATTTCCTCCCCTGCGGAAGCGGCATGGAGACACTCGAAAGATTGAGCAGCCCGTCCGCCGGAAAATCAGGAGACGCACTCACTTGAACCGCCTTTCCGCCGAGCACATGATCCGAAGCATCAATTTCTGAAAGCGACGATTTTCTGCGGTCGGTGCTGCGGTTGATCCAGCAATCCCGGTTCGACGGGTATTCCAGTTTGGCAAAATCATCGTCGCTCAGACGTTCCAGACGGAAGCCGCGCAGTTCCAGTGTATTCGGCTGCGCAAAATTGAGTCCGAATCCGGTCTTGACTTCCATCTCTTTGGTCAGGATGACGCGGAAGGTCATCGCCGTCCACTCCGTGCGCGGCGTAAGATTCACATAGATTCCGCGATCCGTCACACAGGAAAATTGAAAATCGGCTTTTCCGTCGGGAACGGTGGCGAATCTGTATTCAAACGAACAGGCATAAGCTCCCGGAGTCAGCGGGTTGCGCACGGAAACGTACATGCCGCCGGTCCTCACCGGAACGGTCACGGAATCTTTCTTTTCCGAGAATTTTGTGCCGCCGTAAAACTGCCACGGCTTGCCGAAACCCTCAAAAACGTTTTCAGCGGAGTAAACCGGAAACGTCAAAGCGAATCCGGCAAGTGCAAGGGCGAGATGTTTGGAATTCATGGTTATGCTCCTTTTTTATAGTTGAGACGGCGCATTGCGATCTTTTCCGCAGCGCGCCAGAAAATTGCAGAAAAACGGAAGGAATCCGTCATGGACTCCGCAGGAAACGAGCTCTCGAAACTGAGCGTTCGGTCGTATCCGGTCTCCCAGAGAGCGGTGATACATTCGCACCAGTCAATCGTGCCGAGTCCGGGGGAAAGATGCTCGTCAAAATCCTTCGTCGCATCCGTCAGCTCGCCCGGTTTGACGCCGCGCGTGTTGCCGTGGTTGTCATGAATGTGCGTTGTGAAGAGCTTGGACCCGAACGCATGGATCCAGCGGACTGGCGAAACTCCCGCGCAATGGGCGTGTCCGAAATCCAGGCAGCCGCCGACGTTCGGGTGATCCGCCCTCCGGATGATCTCCGGCAGCTGTTTGATATTGCTCAGGTGATGAAACGCATCCAGATTCTCCATTGCGAGAAAAACGTTGTTTCTGCGCGCATACTCTCCGGCTTCGCGCATGTTTTCCGCAACCTGATCGATGACGCACTCCGCGCCGAACCGCGCCATCATTTCCCCGAAAACACGGATTTCCTCCGCAAGCGAAGTGTAATGCCCGGCAAGCTTTCCGAGGTGAATCACCAGATTGTCCGCATGAAGGTTCGCCGTATAATCAATGCAGCGTTTCAGGTTTTCGACGACCTGCCTCTGCGATGTTCCAGGTTCCGCAAGACACGCGGCGTAACCGTGGTGCTGATTGGCTTTCATTCCACGGGACTCCAGCTCGCGTCCAATGCGGCGGGTCTCCGCATCTAGGTCAAAGTCGGCGGGCTCTTCAACATGGTAGGCAGCGATCATGATCTCATTCATTCCGGCCTTCTGCATCGCGTCGATCGTGCGGCTGATCTCCGGCGCGGGTCTCCGCGCAAGCTGCCTGCCATCCCACGCAACCCCCTCCATTCCGTAGGAGAGATTGTAGTTTCTCGGTGTCATTTAATCATCCTTTCATTATTGCAGCGGACAGGCGGTATCCTTGTCCAGCATGATTCGCGAAACGTTTTTGCGGAGCGATCTTGCGGAACCGCCGCTCTGGAGCAGCAGATCGCTGTTCTTATGATAATACGAAACGAACTCCCCTCCGTTTTTTGTTCTTGAAACCCAGCAGTTGTCCACTGTCCGGTATGGATAGATGCTGACTTCTCCCTCCGGAATCGCCTCCGCACTGCCGCCGGAGTCCGCCGGGTCCTTCATCTTGAGGCAGAACGCAACCGCGCTTTGCGGAAACACTTTCGAAAGCCGGTTCGCCGTTCTCTCCGTCCCCGACCCGGTCATACCGCCGATTCCGACTTTATCCTGCAAATCAGGCAGAGCACCGCGGAAGAGATTATATACGAAACCGTAGCTGGAAATCACATTTTCGCCATCCGCAGCCTTCCGCTTCGGCACATTGGGACAGAACGTCGGGCCGCCCACGGTATCGCCGGGTCTCCAGTCTTCGCTCTTCCGTCCGTAGTAACTGCCGAGAGCCAGCGGGAAAATTCTGCGCGCTCCGTAAAGATCCGAACTGTACGGATAACTGTCGTTGTTATCCCCCGCATAACCGTGCAGAACCAGCCCAAGCTGTTTTAAGTTCCCCAGACACGATACTTCCCGCGCCTTTTCCCTTGCCGAATTCAGCGCAGGCAGAAGCATTCCGGCAAGGATTGCAATGATTGCAATTACCACGAGGAGCTCTATAAGCGTGAATCTTCCGGATTTGCGCTTGAAAATGTTTCTTCCGGGACGATACGTTTTCATTGCGCTGTCCGCCTTTCTCTGATCCCCTCAGATGT
This sequence comes from uncultured bacterium, assembly GCA_900549045.1. Taxonomy (GTDB): domain Bacteria; phylum Verrucomicrobiota; class Lentisphaeria; order Victivallales; family UBA1829; genus UBA1829. Next base: position 2,499 of record URNE01000339.1, read on the forward strand.
CTGTGAATGTTTTCCGAAATCCATTGCATGTTCTCCTTTTTTCCGGTGTCTATCCATAATTATAGCATATAATCCGAAAAATTCCTTGACAATACCGCCTATTTGCATTACATTGTTGCCAAAAAGAAAAATTCAGGGGAAATATGGAAAAATACATCAACTATCCGCAACCGGAAAAGTTTCCGCTGGCTGTGAAAATGTTTCTCAACGAGCCGGACCGCGAACATGTGGAAGAGGATATATTCAGGAAGCACGAATATTCCGAATTGTGCATCGTCCGGCACGGAACGGCGGAACACCGCATCAAAGCCGGACGGGCGAATCTGGGAACCGGCGACGTTCTTGTTCTGCATCCGGGAACCGAAAACTCCTTCTCCAATACCGTGGATTTTGAACTTTTCGCCATCATTTTCGATGCAACCGTCCCGCTCCCGCTTCTCGAAGCATCGGATCTGCCGCTTACCCGGAAAATCTATCCGGGAAAAGAAACCGTCGACCAGCTAAACCCGATCGCGCGGATTCCGGCGGGAGACCGCGATCTCTGCGAAAATCTGGTGCGGCGGCTCAGCTACGAAACACATCGCCAGCGCCTCGGCAAGAACATCATGCTCCCTCTCCTGTTCATGGAACTCATCGTCTATCTCGCGCGCGGAGACTCCACGGAAACGGAAAAAGAGCGTCTCTGGCTCATCCGCTCCCCCGCGGAATACCTCAACGAACACTATCAGGAACCGCTCGATCTGAAAAAACTCGCCAGCCTTGCGCACATGTCGGATCGCAGCCTGTTCCGCCATTTCCAGAAAACGCTCGGAATGTCGCCAAACCGTTATCTGCATAAAATCAGAATCCAGAAAGCATGCGAATTGCTGGAAGGAACCCATTTCAGCATCGGGGAAATTGCGCTCCGCTGCGGGTTCTGCGACGGCAATCACCTGACAAAAATCTTCCGCTCGGTCACCGGAACCACGCCTTTTT
>URNE01000340.1 GCA_900549045.1 uncultured bacterium
GAAGCCGCTGCGCTTCTACAAAGAGAAATACGGAACCTCCCTTTACGGCCTCAACAAACTCTGTCTGCTGATGGAAAAACAGCACAACCGCGGACAGGACGGGGCCGGGATGGCGAACATCAAATTCGATATTTCGCCCGGGAACAAATACATTTCCATTCAGAAATCGAACACGACGACGCCGATCAAAGATATTTTCCACGATGTTTCGGCGGAGATCGCCCAGGTCGCCAAGCAGCCGGGAGCCCGCCCTGAAGACCCCGAATGGCTCAAGAAAAACGCCCGTTTCACCGGTGAACTTTTCCTCGGTCATCTCCGCTACGGAACCTACGGCGGAAACGGCATCGAACGCTGTCATCCGTTTCTCCGCGAAAGCAACTGGATGACCCGCTCCCTTGTGGTCGCCGGAAACTTCAACCTCACCAACACGGAAGAGCTCTTCCAGCGTCTCGTCAACATCGGTCAGCATCCGAAAGACCGTTCCGACACGGTGACCGTGCTCGAAAAGATCGGACACTATCTCGACAAAACCACGATCCGGATGGAAGAGGAGTGCATCGCCGGCGGCATGACCCGGCGCGAGGCGGAAGCCTATATCGCCAAGAATCTGGACGTTATGGAAATCCTCCGCAACGCCTGCGAACACTGGGACGGCGGATACGTTATCGCCGGACTCATCGGACACGGCGACTCCTTTGTGCTCCGCGACCCCGCAGGAATCCGTCCCGCGTTCTACTATGTGGACGACGAAGTGGCGGTTGTCACTTCCGAACGTCCGGTGATTCAGACAACCTTCAACATTCAGGATGAATCGCTCATTCATGAACTCCCGCCGGGACACGCGATCGTCGTCAAGCGTTACGGCGCGATCACAGTCGAACCGTACACCACGCCGCTTCCGGAACCGAAACGCTGTTCGTTCGAGCGCATCTATTTCTCGCGCGGAACCGATGCCGATATCTACCAGGAACGCAAGAAACTCGGCAAGCATCTTGCCCCGGAAATCCTCCGCGCAATCAATGAAGATATGGAGAACACTGTTTTCTCCTTCATCCCGAATACGGCGGAAATCTGCTACTACGGTCTCATGGATGCGCTCCGCGAGCATTGCGTGACCGTCATCACGCAAAAGCTGATGGAGCTCAAGGACCGAGATTTCAACTCGGTCAATCTGAAATCCATCCTCGCTCTCTGTCCCCGGTTTGAAAAGGTGGCCGTGAAAGACGCCAAGCTCCGCACATTCATTACCGCCGACGCCAGCCGCGACGACCTTGTCGCGCACGTGTACGATATCACCTACGGCACAATCCGGCGCGGATTGGATACGCTCGTCATCATCGACGACTCCATTGTCCGCGGCACGACCATGCGCGAAAGCATCCTGAAGATTCTGGACCGTCTCGGCCCCAAACGCATTCTTCTGGTCTCTTCCGCGCCGCAGATCCGCTATCCCGACTGCTACGGAATCGACATGGCGAAGCTCGGCGATTTTGTCGCATTCCAGGCGGCGATTGAACTGCTGAAGGAATCAAACCAGCTTCATGTCATCGAAGAGGTTTACCGCAAGGCGAAGAGTTCGCTGTGCTGCGAAGGTCCGGTCCCGAATTACGTGCAGGAAATCTATGCGCCGTTTACCGCCGAACGGCTTTCCGCCAAGATCGCGGAACTGCTCGCCCCGGTCGGAATCCGCGCCGAAGTTTCGGTGATCTTCCAGACGATCGAAGGGCTCCATGAAGCCTGTCCGAACCATACGGGCGACTGGTATTTCACCGGCAATTATCCGACCCCGGGCGGCGCAAAAGTCTGCAACCGCGCATTCATCAACTATATCGAAGGACGAAACGAACGCGCGTACTGACCGCGTCCGCAACAAAGGAGAATCCCATGCTTCAGCTTCTCGCCGCGACAGGCAACAAACACAAAATCGAAGAGTTCCGCAAACTCCTGCAAGATCTCAATTCGCGCGTCAACATCGTCACTCCCGACACGCTCCCGAACTTTCCCGCCCTGATTGAGGACGGCAAGTCGTTCGAGGAGAATGCGGAACGCAAGGCCGAACAGGCCTCCGCCTATGCCGATATGGCCGCTTTCGCCGACGATTCCGGACTCGAAGTCGAGGCTTTGGACGGCGCCCCCGGCATCTACTCCGCCCGTTACGCGGGGGAGGGCGCGACCGATCCCCAACGCATCGCGAAACTGCTCGACGCCATGAAGGGCAAGACGAACCGCAAGGCCCGCTTTGTCTGTGTGATCGCCATTGCGTACCGCGGCGACGATGTGGCGCTGTTCCGCGGCGAAGTGCACGGAACGATCGCCGAGGCTCCGCGCGGCTCAAACGGGTTCGGCTACGACCCCGTCTTCATCCCGGAAGGTTACGACAAGACCTTCGGCGAACTGCCTTCGGATGTCAAGGAGGCGATCAGCCACCGCGCGAACGCCATCGCCAAAGCGGTGAAATTCATCCGCGCCGAACTCGACAGCATGGATGATTTTGAGTTCGTATGAAAAAAATACTTCCCGCACTTCTCATCGCTCTGACGCTCCTGACCGCATTCGCGGCGGAGGCTCCGCGCCTTTCGTTTGACCGTCCGTCGAAGCCCGGCGCGTATTTCAACGCGGAGATCAGCCTCACGACGGTGCGGGAATACACCATTGCGCTTCCAGGACCCGACAAGCCGGTCGAGCGGCGCGAATCTCTCAATGCCACTCTGTTTGCCGGCATCAAGGTTCTGGAAGTCGATGAAACGGGCGCCCCGGTGCGTCTGGAGATCCGGATTTCCAGCTCCGGAGGATTTCTGAACGGACGCCGTTTCAATTCGGTGCTTCTGAACCGCAAAACGGTTCTTGCCGATTTGCGCGGCGGGACTTCGCGTTTTTCGGATGCCGCAACCGGTTCCGCGCTTGAACCCTCAGCCGCGGCTCTCCTGTCCGCGGTCTTCCGTCCTCCGGCAGTGTCTCTCAAGAATACGCTGGGAGCTTCTGCACCGTTGACTCCGGGATATAAATGGAAGATCTCTGCGCGTCCTGTGCTGGATTCTCTGCATGCGCGCGGTCTGAAGCTGGAGCCTTCGTCGCTGAAAGCGGAGGCCGTGATAGCGGGAACGGAGAAGCTGCGCGGAATAGAATCCTGCCGGGTGAAAGTGGAGCTTTCCTCGTCCGATACCGACGCGGTTGATTTTCGGTTTCAGACGACGATCTGGGTTCCGCTTGATCCTGCGTTGAATGTGATCAGCACCTCGCGGAACGGCGTAGAAGTGATTGATACCGCATTGCCCGGCGACAACCCCTTGGCATCGGGCTCGACGGTGCGCGTTGTGACCCAGGAAGTTCTGGAAGCGGTTGTGATTCCGGCGGAGGAAAAGACGGCGGAACCGAAGAAACGGAGCTGGTCGGATTTTATTCTTCGATAAAGTTTTAAATTTTATTTGACATTTTTAAAATATATGCTATAAG
>URNE01000341.1 GCA_900549045.1 uncultured bacterium
CACGGTATTCGATATCGTCCTTGCTTGGTTTCGGGAATCCTTCGGCAGTGCCCCAGACGGGACGACCGCCGAAATCGCAGTTTTCGATCCGCAGCCCGGAACAGCGTTCCACGGTCAGCGGAGTTGAGAAACTCGGATAGGGATCGGCCCAGTCGATGCGTATGTCGCGCAGAAGCAGATTTTTCGCATCGCGCAGAATGACCGGAGCGGGAGGTTTCGGCAAGTCGCGGTAGGGACAGAGCGAGCGGTCGATCTGACGAAGACGCAGATCCACGTTCTCGATGGTGATGTTCTGTGTCGGATAGTTCGGGAAGATGTTGATCGCCTGGACGCAGCTGCCTTTGAAATTGCGGAAGGTGATGTCGCGGATGAGAACGTCGGTTTCCGGGCGTTTCAGCCGGTTGTCGCTTTTCGCAATCCGGATGGCGGTTTCCGAATTGACCGTGAAGTTGGAAAACGTGATGTTTTCAATCGCCTTGACCAGCCCCCAGTTCACTCCGATGTCGGCGGCGACGCGGGTTCGTGCGACGATGTTGTCGACCCGGATGTTGCGCATGATTCCGTTGCCGACGCCGACGCGCACGCCGTAGCAGACGGATTCGAGAACGCAGTTGGAAATCACAATGTTTTCGCACGGCTGTTTTCGTTTCAGGCGGCGGTGGTCGGCTTTGATGACGATGCAGTCGTCCGCGCTGCGGATCATGCAGTTGCTCATGACAACATTGCGGCAGCCGTCGAGCGTGAAGCCGTCGCCGTTGCGGGTCCACGGATCCATGTCGACGCGCAGGTTCGTCACTTTGATGTCATTGCAGCCCTGCAGAAGACAGGTCCAGAACGGGGCGTCGAGGAAGGTGACGTTTTCTATGGTGATGCGGTCGCTTTCGCAGATCCAGATCATTTCGCCGGGGCGCCACGGCATGGGGACGGTGAGGCGTTTCCATGGATCCCTGACGGCGATCGGTCCGAAGGCGTCGCGGTTGCCTGAGATCGTTCCGCCGCCGCGGATGACGATGTCATGCTGTCCGACCGCCACAATGAAATGTGCGCCGGAGACCCAGTCCATCGGACGCGTCATTTTCTTTTCCCATGCGTTCCAGTTCTTTTCAGGCGAGTCGGCGCGGTTTTGCGGACAGAAATCGCTCGCATTGTAGTCCGCCTTGTTTGGGCTTGCGAGCAGAACCGCGCCGGGCGCGAGGTCGAGACCGCCGCTGGATTTCAGGTAGAGCGTTCCGGAAAGATAGGTTCCGGCGGGGAAGTGGACGATTCCGCCGTCGTCGATGGCGCGCTGGATCGCGGCGGTGTCAAGCGTCTTGCCGTCGCCGACTGCGCCGTAATCGCGGACATTGCGCATGGCGGGAGTGGATTCCGCCGCAAAAAGTCCCGTGGTCAGGAATGAAAGAAGGAGAAAAAGTTTTTTCATTATGGAGTTCTCCGGTTATTTTTCTTCCGCATACCAGAAGGCAACGGTCGGTGCGACTTTTTCGCGGATGGAGGCGTTGCTTTCCGCGCCGGCGTGGAGGTCGGGGAAGAGAACGTTGGTCCGCATATTGTGACATGCCCAGTAGCGCTCGGCTCCGGTTGAACCGAAGAGAGTGTTGACGCCGCCGAGTCCCCTCACTAATGCACTTGAATAGGGAGTGCTTCCGTTGCCGCGCGAACAGGCGAGCATGACGAAATCCGACGGCGCGCGGGAGGCGCGCAGGATTTTCGTGTTGTTGCTCATGAAACCCCGGTCGACGCCTTTGTAGTGCCAGCGTCCGAGTTTGTTGCTGGCGGCGATCCACTTGCTGGCGTAGTTCTGATTGTGCCAGACGCCGTCGCCGTTCATGGCGTAGGTATATTCAAAGAGACGGGAGTTGGCGTTGTGCGGAATTCTCTGTTCGGAGCATTGCAGGAATTTTGCCGTTTTGCTGATGTATCCGGCGGAGAGCAGCATCTGTCCCCATGGCGCCCAGTCGTAGTAGGGGGTGGCCGAGGAGTGGGTCGGCTGGAATTTCCAGCCTTCCGCTTTATCGACGCGCATCATGAACCAGTCGTCGCCGTCGGAATTGTACATGCCGATGCAGAGCCCGACCTGTTTCTGATTTGCGAGACAGTTGATCGCTCTTGCCTTGCTGCGGGCCGCGTTCAGGGCGGGCAGAAGGATTCCTGCCAGGATTGCGATGATCGCAATCGTTACAAGCAGCTCTATAAGGGTGAAAAAACTGTTTCTTTTGATCATGGGGAGTTCCTCCTTTGGTTATTTCAGATCAAGAATGTAGATCCCGCGTTTTCCGTCGTGAGTCGAATCTACAGTGACGTAACGGCCGTCGGGGCTCCAGCGCGGATGGAGGTCGCAGCGGGTTTCCCAGCCGGGGACCGGTTCGTGGTGGAAGGTCCCGAGGAGTTCGCATGCGCCCGTCGCGACGTCGAGAAGCGTGAGAATCTGGTTCTGATTCGAGTCCGGATAGCTGTCCGCGAGAATTTTTGTGCCGTCGGGTGAAAAGATCATGTGCGCCATTCCGCCGTGGCTTTTCGAGAGCTCCCGCGCAATGAACGGACGGCGGCTTTCATCGAAGACGACTGCGCTGTGTCCGTTTCCGGTCCAGTCCGCGTCGACCAGAATTTCGTTCGGCGTGCGTCCCCAGATCTGATGCGAGATGAACTGCTGCCACTGGCATTCGGAAAGAACGCATTCGGTGTCGTCGCCTTCCTTCGAACTTGTGTAAAGGAAGGTTTTCCATTTGATGTGTTCGCGCTTGCACGACTCCGCGCATTGGCGGAAGAGCCAGAGGACGCGTGTCGAGTCGCAGTTGATGATCGCGTGGTTCATCCAGACGTGCTGTCCCGGGAGACTGTATGCGTAGGGGTGGCGTTCCATCATGGTGCGGTAGCTGACGATGAGTTTGATTTCTCCGGTTTCCAGATTGATGCGCCACAGGCCGTCGGCGTCCGGATCGGCGGGATGAATGTCCTCGCTCAGAACGGCGTCGGCATAGCTGTAGCCGCGGCGCGGAATGCGGGAAAAGTTCAGGCTGACCGCCCATTTGCCGTCCGGAGAGATGGCGTAAACGGGCAGTTCATAGCGTCCGACGACTCCTTTGCCGAGCTGGTAAATCCGCGCGACGAGCCGTCCTTCGCTCTCTTCGTAATCGTTGAAGATGAAGCAGTCCGGACGGTGTTTGAGGAAGAGTTCCATGCAGCCCTGCTGGTGACACCACGCGCGGGTGGTGACCAGCGGTTCATAATGTCCTTCCAGGTCGATCAGTCCGACTTCCGCCCGTTCTCCGCGTGCAGGCAGCCGTTGAATCTGCGGGGCCTTCATGACCAGATGCTTTGTGAGGTCGCCGTTCCACGGGTTCCGGTCATAATATCCGTAGAAATAGTGTCCGTCGTCGGGCGTCAGTTTTCTCCAGTTGTACTTGCTGCTGATTTGCGGTTTCATTTTGCGCTTCTCCTTGCTTATT
>URNE01000342.1 GCA_900549045.1 uncultured bacterium
GCAGAAAAGCAGAAAAATCCCTGAAAGTGTTGAATTTCAGGGATTTACTGAGTTCAAGAGCTTTTCTCCGGAGAGTTCAGTTCAGTTCGATCAGCTTGCAGGAGTGCGGAGCAAGTTCGAATTCCAGACGGCCGGAGCTGATGGAAACAGGCTTTTCCGCCCAGAAATCCGTGGCGGATGCGGCGCGGACCCCGTGAGCGGCGAGGTCGAAGGAGACCTGTTCCGCCGTTTCACCCCAGTTGACGAGCAGGACTCGCCAGCCGGATTTGAGCTTCTGGAGGAAGCGTGCCGGGCGGGCGGCCGAGAAGAGATCGAGCGGGCGCGCGGCTTCACCGGATTCCGCGCTGACGACTTTGCGGGCGAGGAAGAGTCCCTGTTCGTTCAGCAGGGTCATCTTGTCGGAGAGGTTGACTGCGCCGGCTGCGGCGAGCACGAGGCTGAGGAGGATTTCGAGCTCGGAGCGGTTCATGGTCGCCTGCTCGAAATTGCGTTCCGGGTTGTAGGTTTGATCGGGCGTGACGAACGGCCACATCGGGTTCAGACGGTTCAGATCGGGATCGTTCGAGGTTTCGGCGGAGCGGCAGAGCGCAAAGTCCGGATCGTTGAGCCAGAGTTTCTTGTTCGCCCAGAAGTGAGAAGCGACTGCGGGGAGGTTGTGCGTGAGGTTGTCCCAGCGGGCGTGGATGTCCGCGCCGATGCGGACCGCTTCGACCATGCTGTTGCCTGCGGTGTACGGGTAGTTGCAGCCGAGGAGGACGGAGCGTCCGTTGATTCCGCGCCAGACGGGGGCGAGGAGACGGGGGATCAGCTCGTCGCGCTTGATGTTCGGGTCGGAGAAGCGTGGGGCGTTGAACATCGAGCAGAGGAAGTCGAGCTTGAAGTATTTGTAGCCCATATCCGCATAACGGCGGAAGGTGTCTTCCAGGAATTTTTCGGTTTTTCTGACAGTCGGGTCGAGAATGAATCCGACGCGGCGCATGCATTCGTAGGCGAGACAGGGCTGTCCGCCGACGGAGCCGGCGAGCATGTCGTAGTCCAGCTGGGCGATGCGGCTGTGGGGCTCCGCAATGGCGGGGGCGAACCAGAGGCCGGGCTCGAATCCCATTTTTGTCAACTCTTTTGCGAGATGCTCCATGCCGGAGGGAAACCAGGAGTTTGCATCCCATTCACCGTAGCAGTACTGCCAGCCGTCGTCGACGATGATGCGCTTGACGTGCTTGGAGAGAACGGGATCTTTTGCGATGAATTCGGCGTTCTTCAGCACTTCGTCCTCGGTGATGGTCCAGCGGTAGTAGTCCCAGCTGTTCCAGCCCGCGGAGGGGGCGGCGAACTCTTTCTTGACGTCGCAGTTTTCATCCGCGTAGGCGTCCATGAGTTCAAAGCCGTTGCGGGAGGTGCGGAAGGAGACGACGGGGAAGACGAGTTCGGCACCTCCGTAGTAGTGCGCCTGCATGACGAGACGGAAATCGCGGATCTGTCCCTGTTCGGCGATTCCCTGTGCGAGGACGGGGAAGCCTGCGTGGAACGGAGTGGAGATCTGCATGGTGACGCCGTCTTTGGTGACGGATGTCATGATCTGTCCGGAGAATGCGGCGGGTTCCGTCATATTTTTCAGATTGTGAGCCTGGCAGCCGCCCATCTTGATGTTCTGCGGCAGAACATGGTCCGCATGGAATGCGGGGAGCTGGAAGAGAGTGAAGTCAAGGACGTCGGCTTTCTTCTTGAGCGTTCCGGTGACGGCAGCGTCGATGCGTCCGTTTTTCTCTGCAAGGGCGAGTTTCCAGGAGCCGGATGGGGTGGCGGCGGTGAATGCGGCGCCGTCGGCTTTCCAGACGAGCTGTTCGGGAGCTTCGCCGTCGACTGTCACAAAGGAGTTGAGGGCGATTGCGGGAAAGTCCTGCATCTTGAGTTGAGGCTGAATGTTCATTCTGTGGTCCTTGTTTTATATTAACTGGTTCTGTAGTTGTATCTTCCGAGAGATTCAAGTTCCCCGAACTGGTCGCGGCGGAGAAAACGTGTGGACAGGACGATTTCTTCGCGTTCCGCTTTGCCGGGAGCTTTGAGCAGATGATCGAGCAGTTCGAGTCCATTGGTGACGAGCGGCTTGAAATTATACTGTATCGCACCGGCGATGCGGGGATCGTCGATGATATCCGAGGGCAGAGTGTAGACCGTGAAAATTTCCGGCTGATAATCAATGCCGGCACGATGGATTTCATTGACAAGCACGCGCGCCGCACGGCAGTTGGTGAAGAAAAGAAACTGCGGACGGTTTTTCAGAACCGACTTGCAGATGTCTTCCAGATCGGCTTCGTTGACGAGCGAAAGCGTCCGCGCGAGTTTGAGTGCATGGGACCGTGCACTTTTCCGGAGAAGCTGAGCGGTTGCGTTGTTCCCGTTTGAGTAAAGATGAAGGGGTTCGGCGCCGAGACTCTTTATATATGTGACCGCTTCTTCCACAGCCGGTGCAAAATCGTTGTAAACGCAGGAAAAATCCGGCTGCTCGAGATTGATTGAAACGAGGGGGAAGTGACGCTCCTTCAGCTCCTTGTATTGCGGGGTGTCGACGGGGAGGGGAACCGTGCTGAGCACACCGTCGACCTGGTTTTCAAGGAGGCGTTCGAGACAGCGGACAAGCGCCTCTTCGTTGGTGTTCGTGACCATGAGGAGAAGCTGGGCGTCGCGCTCGTTGATTTCTTTCATGGCGAGATCGACGAGATAATAGGAGAAGGGGTCGCGAATTGCCGCGATGATCATTCCGATGGTTCCGGTGCGTCCTTTCGCGAGGGCGCGTGCTGCGAAGCTTGGTCTGTATCCGAGCTCGCGCACGGCGTCGTCGATCCGCGCCTTTGTTTTCGGAGAGATTTTCGCGGAAAGCGGATGATTGTTCAAATAGAGGGAAACGAGCGTTTTCGACACATGTACATGCCGGGCAATGTCCTTGATTGTAACTTTCATCCGCGCATCTCCTGATTAATTCGGTTTAATAATATTACGCGGTTTTCTGAAAAGTCAAGCGGATTTGCGTTTTCTTTACTCTTTTTCCGTGGAAATTGCGGTCAGTTCAAAGCGCATGGCAATGATCCCAGGACTGGATGCCGCGTTTGTGGAGTTCCTCTGCAACGGTCGCCATGTAGTCGTGAAGGATTTCCCAGTACGGAAGAAAATCCCAGCGGAAATGTGCTCCGAAGACCGTGGCCGTGCTGACTGCGGCCTCGGCCATCTCGTCGGCGCGGCGGCGGATGCGGTCCATATTGTCCGGAGACGGCCAGTTGAGGTCATCCCAGCGGATCCACCAGCTGACCATGCGGAGCGCTCTGTTTTCTTTGTCCATTCTGTACCTAACCACAGTTTTAATTGTTTTTGGTTCAGTATCGGTCCACTTTTGCTTATGCACTGAAACCGTTGATTTTGTCAAGAAAAAAAAAAAAAAAAAAG
>URNE01000343.1 GCA_900549045.1 uncultured bacterium
TATTTTGCGTACCGTTCCTTCCTGCCTGAATTCGAGGCAATGAAGCGCTTCGCCGCGGCGGGTGTGCGGACCATCTGTTTCTTCCCGGGCAACACGACGAACTCACTCGGACAGCCCTACGCGCAGTACCCGTCCATCTGGAACTGGTTTGACCGATATGAATTCGGATCGCTCGATCAGCAGATCGCAGACCTCAAAAAAGCCGTCCCGGATGCAAATTTCATCTGCATGATCGACCTCAATTCCCCCGAATGGCTCTCCCGTCAGCTGAGCCTCGCGCATGAATCCGGCGACAGCTTCACGCATCTCACCGAAGCCCTCGCCAATCCACGCTGGAAAGAGGCGACCCTTCACTATCTCCGCGCGTTCCTCGAATACGCAGAAGCGCATTACGCCGACTCCATTCAGGCCTATGTTCTCGCCTGCGGACACACCGACGAGTGGTTCGACCACAACGGCGAACTCTGCGGGCTCCACAAGCAGCGCGCCTGCAACGAGTGGCGCGCCGCAAACGCGCTCGCCCCGGCGGAACCGCCCTCCGCGCTCAAAATGAACACGCCCGATTACGACGGACTTCTCTTCGATCCCGCCGTCTCCTCCGCCGTGATCGAATACCGCCGCTTCTGCAGCGAACTGGTCGGAAACACCATCTGCGAATTCGCCGCGGAAGCCCGAAAACTCATCCGCCCGGAAGCGGAAATCGGCGTCTTCTACGGCTACATCGTCACGCGGCTCGGCGCGGCGGAGAGCGGACATCTCGCATACGAACAGGTTCTGAAATCGCCCGATATCGACTTCATGATCTCCCCCGGCTCCTACGGCGACCGCGCCATAGGCGGAGGCGGCGGATGGCTCGGCTGCTCCGGCTCCGAAAAACTCGCGGGGAAAATCCACATGCACGAATGCGATCAGCGCACGCACACCCACAACCGCGACCTCACCCCCTACGTCTCGCTCCATGTCCCGCACTGGGAGAACACGGAAGAGGACGTCGCCGGAATCAAACGCGAATTCACCCTCGCCCTCCTCAAACGCTCTTCGCTCTGGTGGTTCGACATGTGGGGCGGATTCTATCAGGAACCCGTCCTCTTTGAAAACTTCCGCCTGATGAAGGAGATTTACGACAGCCGCATCCGCCTCACGTCGCGCAACGTCGAAGAAGTCGCGATGATCGTCGATCCCGACGCCCTCGCATACTTCGACCAGCGTTCGCCGCGCCAGCGGGACTTCCAGCCCGACATCCGCAAAAAACTGAACCGTCTCGGCGCTCCGTTCGAAACCTGGTGCCTGCGCGACGTCCCGTCGATTCCGAACCTGCATGAAATCAAATTCTTCATCTTCGCCACCCCCTGGGAAATCACTCCGGAGAAGGCGGAGCTTCTGAACCGTTATGTTCTCAACCACGACCGCACGGTTCTCTGGTTCTACGCGCCCGGAATCAGCGACGGCAAAAGCTTTGACGAGTCGCGCATCCGCCGCTGGACCGGCGCCGATCCGCATGTCTCCGGTCTCTCCGTTCAGCGGATGAACGGCTGGACTTCCGCGTTCCTGCGCAATCCCGCCGAACTCACGCCCGCAACTCTGAAGTCGCTCGCGAAATCCGCCGGAGTTCATCTCTATTCCGATGCGGAAATCCCCGTCTATGCGGATGACCGTTTTCTCGCGCTCCACTCGAAAGAGGGCGGAACGATGACGATCCGTCTGCCGCGCCGCACCGGACGCATCACCGAACTTTTCTCCGGAAAACTCGCCGCGGAAAACGTTTCCGAATTCCAATGGAACTTCCGCGCCCCCGACACGGTCCTTTTTGAGATGGAAGATTGAAACAACACCACACATAAAGCATAAAACAAAACACAAAAGGAACAGGCAGATGAACAGAAACAAACGAAAGGAAGACAACACCATGAAACATCATCCGAACGGGAAAGACGTTCCATACGTCAAGGGGAGATTCTGTATGTTTACCATCATAGAGCTCCTCGTGGTAGTTGCCATCATCGCCATCCTCGCCGGCATGCTTCTGCCCGCCCTGAACAAGGCGAGAACAACCGCTCAGAAATCCGTCTGCACAAGCAATCTGAAAAGCATCGGACAGGCGGTCATGATCTACACCTCCAACAACGACGACTATCTCACCCCGCACATGAGACGCTGGGGCTGGAGCTATTTCGCCGCCGACATCATGAAAAAGCTCCCGAACGGTTTCCCTCCCGGAGAATGGGAAGACTCTTCTACGGGGATCGGCGCATTCTCCGCACAACTCGTTCCGACCGACAAAATTTTCTCCTGTCCGATCGCAACGAACTATGCTCCCGTTCAGCTCGGAAAAAGCGCTAACCGATCCGCGACCAATTACACCCCGCTGGTTGAACCGACGACCCGCCAGGACAACTACGGCTGGGGAAGATTCACCGGCAACATGCAGTCTCTCATCCTGCCGAAAAAAATCACCGGCCTGAAAAACAACCGCATCATGATGGCGGAAACTCCGTTCGATTTCGTTTATGATGAAGGTTTAAATTCCTCGTTTTACGGACTGGATCCGAACGCATACACCAGCGACCGCCTGACGTGGACTTCCGTCAAGCCGAGACGTCTTGATTTCGGTCTCTACCACGGCGGAACCCTGAACAATCTGCGTCAGGACGGCAGCGTCACCGCCATTTCCGCAAAAGCCCAATGGGATTCGGACAACTATCAGACAAAATAACACAAAAAAAGGGAATACAGACATGAAAAAATCCACTCTCCTTCTCTCCGCCGCTCTGCTTGCGGGTTCGATGACTCTTTCCGCACTCAACGCCGCCCCGGTGCAGTACGTCGAAGGCAAGAGCCTCTGCCGTTTCACCTCCGGAAACATTCATCTGATGTGCTACAATCAGGGAACGCCGCAGTTTCACACCGTCAGACCGGATCAGCGGTTCGGCGGTCTCTCCATCGAAGTCGACGGCAAGCCGGTCAAGGGAACACGATCGCAGAAAGACGGCGTTGTCACCTACAGTTTCCCCAATGACGGCAAACTCACGATTCTCATCAACGGCGAAAAGAAAGTTCAGCTCACGGCCACCTTCCCCGGAGCGAAAAAACTGAATCTCTCCTTCTTCATCAAAACCGCCGCATTCACCGGGACCTCCGTCAAAGTCAACGGCATGGATTACCCCCTCGAAATCAATGCGGACGCCGCGCCGGGAAACCGCAAACTCTTCCAGGAGAAGACGGATCTCGTCTCTTTCGGCGAAGGCAATGCGGACCGCGCGTTTTCCGTGAAAATGCCGGAGAAAACCGAAGTCGTTCTGCACAACTCCCCGAAATCGGGCAACGCGTTTTTCCATATTCTCCCCGCAAAGCCGGCGGAACCGTTCAGCTTCACTTTTGAAAATTGAGAGGGAAAACGATGAAACTTTCCGCCATTCTTTT
>URNE01000344.1 GCA_900549045.1 uncultured bacterium
GTTCCAGGGCGGGGAACAACGGAATCCCGTCCGGAATCATGACCGCCCGGTAAGCGGTCTTGCCGATCCGGAGTTTTCCGTCTTCTGTTCCGACGGCGTTGAGCAGATCGTTTTCGCCGGCGTAGTCATAACCGAAATGGTTTTCGCGAAGCCAGCGTGTCTGAAGGAAAAATGGTGTTTCCGCGGGCAGTTTCCGGGACTGGATTCCCCAGACAAGAGGTTCGCGGATCAAACTGTTGTACGGAAGGAGAACCGCGATGTCCGCATGCGGTTTCCCGTCGGCCAGCAGAGATCCGAGGCGGGTTGTGTAGGCCGCGAAATCGCGGTAGAAGTTCCAGCGGGGATCGGGGGCGAAAAGGTTGCAGTGATGCTCGAATTGACGCGCTCCTCGAGTCGAAGCGTAAAGAGCCATCGGTATTACGTCGGTTACGCCGAGAACATACTGAGCGTCGGCGATCTGCCTCATTTCCCGCAGCGAGCAGTCGGCGCCGTAAACGGCGAATGATTCGGAAAAAACTCTGCGTTTCCCTGTCTGCCGAGCGGAAGAAGTGATGTATTTTGGGTAGTCGACCTCCATTTCGCGCGGGGAGATCTGATGCCAGATCGCGTCAAGCCCCGGGATGTCGAATTGACGGTACATTTCGAAACCGTCTCCGTAATATTGTCCGATTTTCGCGGGAAAGTCATCGCCGCCGGGATGTCCTGTGAAGAGAATTCCGTGTTCTCCGCACCAGCTGCGAAGAGGTTCGAACCAGTTGCGGTTGATGAGCGCGGTGAGAGCATCTCTCCAAATCCGCAGAGCTTGCTCGGATTCGGCAGCTGTTCCGAAGAAGATTTCCGCAGCGTTTTTTTCAACGGAGCCACCGCGTTTCCGGAGTTCGGCGGCAAGAGCGTCGGAACAGGGGAGTCCCTTTTCCGACGGCTGCAGACATCCGAAAAATGGTTCATCGGAGAAGATTCCCCTGATATGTTTCCAGAGTTCCGGACCGAGCGTTTCAAAATACCGCCGATGAACGCGTTTGATGAAATAGCGGGTCGTCTCCGGACGGAGCAGGTCGGGTCGGTTGTCAATGAACTTTTTTTCAATTTTCCCTTCCGGTGTTCCGGGAACGAGAAACTGCGCACGCCATTCAGGATGTTTCCGGACGAGTTCGCCGTTGAGGGTTCCGCTGGGCCATCCGCCTTCATCGTAGAGCCAGCTTTCCATGCCGAGTTCCGCCGCGGTTGAGACGGCTTCGCGGATCATGCGGAAGTAATACGGTGAAAGGTATCCGGGCATTCCTTCCGGATACTGCGCTCCACCGAACTCCCGGGGCATAGAATGAAAGAAGACGCCGCCGACTCCGGCGTCCTTCATCATGGAGAGCTGTCTGCGAATTCGCGCCGGAGTCATGCGGTCATTCCAAAGCCAGAAAACAAGATGTCTGATCATGATTGCAGCCTTGCTGAGAGATTAAGTTTTCCATCTGGAGCGACGGAGGGAAGCTTTCCGGATCTTTGACGGTTGCCGCGGAGGCTTTCGAAGAAAGATCCGATGCTTTTCCCGCGAACGCGCCTGCTCATTTCGTTTCCACCTCCCGGAAGGAGAGAGCATCTATCCGGATGACGGCGTTTTCTTCTCCGGAATAGAAGTTCAGCAGTACGACGCCGTCCGCGGCGTCGGGAGCTTCCGATGCGGGAGGAACCGTGATTTCAATGGAGAAATCCTGCGGCGTTTCGATAAGTGCGAGACGGGTTTGACGGTAGAAATGTTTGCCTTTGTGTCCGAACGGAGACCAGAACTGAATTCCGGCGGCAGCCCCCGCTTTCCCTTTTGCGGACGCCGCGCTGAATTTCAGACGGTATGTTTTGCCGATTCGGACGGGGAGGGGTCTGGAGCGGAGTTCCTTTCCTTTGCCGCCGGTGAATTCAAGGGCTTTTTCTCCGGAGAGGAATGTGTCGCATGGAACGATGCGGGGATCGCCCTTGAAGAAAAACGCCGCCGGAGAGAATTCATCCTCAAAATCACCGGATGGAATCAGCTCCTTCCGGAAATCCGCGTCGGTCAGCACATCGAGTTTCAGATTGCGGAGTTTCAGATTGACCGGAGCGGATTCGGGCGAATTGAAAAAATCTATTTTAATAGATGTTTCGTCTCCGCTGAAGAACGGGATTTCATAGCGGGCGTTTCCCTGTTGCGGACGGAGGTTATGCACCGCCTTGCGCGAACCGAGAATCATTGTGCATCCGAGTTTTACGGCTCCTGCGGATTCGAGTTCGAAGGAGAGTTTATAGTGGCGTTGGGGTTCGAGCGGCCATTCCGTTGATATGCGGGGGGAGTTCCTGATTGAGCCGATGAGTTCAAAGCCGTTTTCCATGGCTTTCCATGGTTTGTTGATTTTGAGTTGCGGTTCTGCGGCGAGAAGAGCCGCACAGCAGACAAATGAGGCGAAGAGAGCAGTTTTGTTTTTCATTGCGGAACCCTTTTGTTATTTGAGTGTGAGAAGTCCAAAATGAGTGCGGAGGAGATACGGTTTTTCCGCCGCATTCCACAGATACTCGCGAATTGAGCCGTCCGGTCGGGCGTCGTCGATTTTGACTTCGAAACCCAGGAGTTTCCCGGCGGGCGGTATGGTCCCGAAGAGGGATTTCAGCGGAATTTCAAGAGTGATGCCGTAACCGGAGGCGTCGCGCGTCATCTTTGCGGAAAGCCGTTCGGAAACCGGATGCCGCGGCTGCGTGACGACCTCGCATTTCTCCGTTCCGGGAAGCAGGAAGAAACGCAGCACATTGGCGTTGAAGAACTCCGTATGCTTGATCGGAAGAGCTTCCGGCATCGTGTCGAGAAAAAGCTCGATGCAGTCGCGTTCCCAGTATTTGCGCGCCCCGGGAGCGCCGGAAGGCGTGGAATCCGAAACTTGAATTGCAAACAGGAGAGAATCGCCGCGGCGTGGACCACCCGATATCCTGTGCCACATCGCGCGAGAATCGCCGTTGCTTCAGTGCTGCCGCGAGCCAGCGGGTGAGAAAGAGATTTTCCTGTGCGGGAGAGAGTTCTCCCTGCTCCTGTCTGGCCAGTGCCAGCGCGACCAGTGCACACCATGCCAGATGGCCTGTTTTTTCTGTCAGCGTCATAACAGATACCTCCCTTCAGTCTTACTGATTCCCTGGTCTTAAATCTCAGTTGTTCAGCTCTGTACAGTCGGTCTCAGCTGCCATGTTGCCCCACCAAAACAGGTCACACCGACCACCTGCTCCCAGGTTTCCTTCTGCTCCAGCAGCTTCTCCAGCGCATGAAAGTCCGCGCGCGAGAGCACAATATCTTCCCGCTCGCCGGGCGACTCCAGAATATACCCCTCAGGTATCCGCGTGGCCGATTCACCAGCCTGCCGTGAGGATATGCGGTAAAAGGTTTTGATGCATCCTCCGCGAGTGA
>URNE01000345.1 GCA_900549045.1 uncultured bacterium
CTTCAGTTCAACAACATCTTCGACGGAGTCATGAAATCCCCCGCCGATCAGCCCGCAAAACGGGAATTCGTGCGCGGACTCGAGGCAAAATACAAAACCGTCGATGCGCTCAACAAAGCCTGGAACAGTTCGTTTGCCGACTGGAACGCCGTCGCAAAAAACCACAACTTCATGAAGGGCAAAGAGTTCCGCAACGACCAGCAGGATTTTCTGAAGCGTTTCGCCAACCGCTACTTCTCGCTCTGCCGCAAAGGGATCAAGAGCGCGGCGCCGCAGCGGCTCTATCTCGGCTGCCGCTTCGTCGGATTCCGTCAAAATGACATCTTCTGGCGCGCCGCCGCGGAACATTGCGACGTAATCAGTGTCAATTCCTACTCATACAGTCTCGCCAACATTGTGACTGAAAACTTTCACGACAAGCCTGTGCTGATCGGGGAGTTCCACTTCGGGACCTACGACCGCGGCATGTTCAGCGCAAGCCTCTGCCCGGTGTATGACCAGAACGAACGCGCGACCGCATACACCAGGTATCTTCAGGGGCTGCTGGTCAACCCGGCCATCGTCGGAGCGCACTGGTTCCAGTTCCGCGACCAGCCGCTCACCGGACGCTGGGACGGAGAAGGCTATCAGCTCGGCTTTGTCGACGTTGCGGACACCCCGTATCCGGAGCTGACCCGCGCCGCCCGGGAATTCGGCGAGAACATGTATCGGTACCGCATGAACGGAAAACTCGTAAACGGCATGAAATAAGGAGAAACAGTCATGAAAACACGCAAATTCACCCTCGTGGAACTTCTCGTAACGATTGCGATCATCGCAATCCTCGCCGGCCTGCTCCTCCCCGCGCTCAATGCGGCGCGCGGAAAAGCTCATGCCATCGCGTGTCTCAACAATCTCTCGCAGATTACGCGGACCGCGATGCTCTACACCAACGATTTCGACGACTGGACCATCCACGGGTACATCAACAACAGAACCCACTGGAACGCCATTATTCAGGATCGCTACAAACTGGACAAAAAAGTGTTTCACGACCCGGCGGAACCCAATTTCATATTCAATGAAAAAGGCATCAATTACGGCGTCAACATCATGTCCTTCGGCGAAACGACGAACGGCGGAAGCAAAAAGCTGATTCCGCACCGTCTTTCCGCCTTTGCCAAGTTCCCCGCATCCAAAACGGGCTACTTTGCCGACACGCTCCCCGGACGCAACGCACAGAACCAGAACGTCTACACCGATCTGCGCAACTCCGGCGGCTGTGCGAGCTACTGGGATTTCAACGACACGCCCGCGCCGTTCTCCTCCGGAGCATGGTACCCCGGCGCAATCCGCCATCAGAACCGGATGAACATCGGAATGCTCGATGGACATGTGCAGTCGTTCGGAACCAGCGTCATCCGCTACAAAAAATCGGAATTTGCGAATCCCTGCATGAAAGCCTGGGGAGACGGCTCTCTCGCCATTCGCTACTGACCCCACGGGGATCTGCTTCCGCTTGGACGCCTGCAGCGTCCGCGTTTTGGAGGGCACGGAGGCAGATCCCCTCTTTTTATGGAAAATCCGCTCCGGAAAAACATGCTATGCGTTCCGCTCCAGGGCGGATTTGATTTCTGAGACCAGTTCGGCTTCCGGCTTGCGTATATCCAGCGGAAGAGCTTCGGAATGCTGACCGCGGAACCACGTCAGCTGCTTGCGGGCGAACTGCCAGGTCGCAGTCGCAATCCGGTCCGCAAGCTCTCTGCGCGGAATCAGACCGTCGAGAAAATCGCGGACGAGCGGATACCCGAGCGCCTGCCATGCGGTCGGTGCGGAAAACAATCCGCGTTCCCGCAGACGGCGCGTCTCTTCAATCCAGCCGGACTCCAGCATGATTTCACAGCGTCGGCGAATCCGCTCCTTCAGAACCTCGCGATCCGGAAGCAGGACGAACTGCACCGCATCGCGGCGCGGCCCCGCCTTCTTCCACGTCTTCTGAAGTTCGCACATCGATTTTCCCGTCAGAAGATTGATTTCGTAAGAACGGATCAGACGGCGGCAGTGCATGGAACTTTTTTCGTAATCGTCAGGCGCGAGTTTGCGCATGATCTCCTTCAGACGCCCGAAGCCTTCGGGATTGTCGAACTCGGCGTCCAGTTTTCTGCGGAGCTCGCGGTCGGCCGGCATCCGGTCGAGTCCGTAAACCACCGCGCGGATATAAAGTCCGGTTCCGCCGGCGAGGATCGGAAGACGCCCGCGCGAACGGATCTCCGCAATCAGTTCTTCCGTACGGTCGCGGAACGAAAAGAGGTCAAAGCGTTCTTCCGGATCGACGACGTCGACGAGGTGATGCGGAATCTCCCGCCGTTCCTCCGGAGACGGCTTCGCCGTTCCGATGTCGAGCCCGCGGTAGACCTGCATGGAATCCGCGGAGATGATCTCTCCGGAGAATGCGCGCGCACAGGCAAGAGCGAGCGCGGATTTGCCCGACGCCGTCGGTCCCATGATGACGGGAAACGGGAGCATGTCAATCCTTTTTCTTTGCGCGTTCCGGGCGCAGAACCGAGGAGATGACAAACAGAGAAACGCCGCAGGAGATGCAGATATCCGCGACGTTGAACGCCGGCCACTGATAACTGCCGATGTAGAACAGGAGGAAATCGACGACTTCCCCGCGGAAAATGCGGTCGGTGCAGTTGCCCGCGATGCCCGAACAGACGGCGAGCAGGGCAAAGATGCGCTCCGGATACCCGTCGGTGAGTTTGCGGAGAAAAATGACTATTCCCGCGAACGCCGCAAAAGAGATTGCGAGCAGCAGCCAGCCGCGTCCGGAAAGGATTCCCCATGCCGCGCCGGGATTCGTCACATGCGTAATGTAGAAGAAATCACGGATGACCTGCGACATGGTTCCGGGCGGAACCGTACGGTCAATGATCTCTTTCGTAATCTGGTCGAGAACATAGAAAACGACGGCGAGAACCGAAGCCGCCGCCGTTGCCTTCCGGTAAGCCGTTTGCAGAAAACCGGTGAATATGCTCATCATCTGCTTCTGCGGGAAGGATCTTCAAACGATTCGCGTTTTTCCTTGCACTTGGTGCAGAAACGCGCATACGGTTTTGCCGCCAGACGCGCTTCCGGGATGAGAGCTCCGCAGTCAAGACAGATCCCGTATTCGTCGTCGTGAATGCGCTGAAGCGCCTCTTCAATCATCTCAACAACGTCGACTTCGGAAGACATGAGTCCGAGTTCCAGGTCATGCCGGGAATTGTCGCTTCCGAGATCCGCCATGTGCGTCGCCATTCCGGCACGTTCGCCGGCGGAATCCTTGTGCGAGGTCAACGCTTCATCTGCATGAAATTTGACCTGCGTCATGAATTCCCCGCGGGCTTTCATCAGAAGATCGTAATAGAACTGTTTTTTTGTCT
>URNE01000346.1 GCA_900549045.1 uncultured bacterium
TAATGATCATCGCCGTTTTGCGGCGCGAGGTTTAATATAGCATCAAA
Organism: uncultured bacterium; assembly: GCA_900549045.1. Lineage (GTDB taxonomy): Bacteria > Verrucomicrobiota > Lentisphaeria > Victivallales > UBA1829 > UBA1829. Next base: position 48 of record URNE01000346.1, read on the forward strand.
TTCAATTTTGTCAAATCTCTGTTTGAAGATTTTTCAGATTTTATTGACCTTGACTTCCAGCACCTCGTCCCGCATCCGGAGCGAATGGTGTGTAATATAGCACAGCCCCTCAAAAATGCAAACGCGGAAAACAAAAAAAACGAACACGGAACCGGCTGTTTCGCTCAGCCGGTGATGGTGGAATGATGGAGTTTTTTACTGCACAAAGAATCAAACCAGGCGAACGAACGGGAAATGTCTTCATCATGAGCACCGTCGAATAAATCAAAATAACAATGCTCCGGGGAAAAAGCCTCTATCGCTTCGTGCAAATCCCGATTCATTTTCCACGGGACAATCTCGTCGTGACGGCCCTGATGAATCGAAAGGCAGACCGTCGAAAGAGCTTTCGCATAGGTCAACGGAGAACGGGAAAAATACAAATCCGGCCGTTCAGACGGAGTGCCGCCTAAACAATATTCCAGTTCAGAGGCATACGAATTTCCCGCGCCGTAATACGCATGCCAGGAAGTCAGGTCGCTCACCGGGCACCACACGGCAACTCCACGCCAGAAGAGCGGTGAACGGGCGGCTGTCAGAAGCGCGGCATGCCCGCCGCCGGAAGCCCCAAGGAGAAAGATACGGGAAAAATCCGCATACCCCGTTTCCATGACAAAATTGACTGCATCCAGGATGTCCGATATTGCGCACAGGCTTCCGCACGCTTCCGGTCCGCGGGGATTCGTGCGGAGATTCGGACCGCGGAACTCCGGGAGAAGAAGCGCCCAGCCGCGCGATTTGCAGAACGGAAGATAGGCGTCCATTTTGTTGAAACGGTCGTAACTCCAAGTGTGCAGACCAACGACAAGCGGAACTGTTTTTTCGTGCGCGGTCTCCGGAATATAAAGGAGGGAAGGCGCCTTCGAGCCGTCAACGGTCGAACGGACTGCAATTTCCGTAAAATCTTTCATGAAAAACCTCCGGGCGTAAAAAAGCCCCGGCGCGCGGATTGGATACACACGCCGGAGCAGTGGAGAGAATGAGAATCAGATGAGCGCAAGAGCGTCGTCAAGAGCTCCGATAATGTCGTCGATGTGCTCAAGACCGATCGAGAGACGCACCAGTTCCGGCGTGAGTCCGGCTTTGCGCTGATCCTCGTCGGAGAGCTGCGAATGGGTCGTGCTTGCGGGGTGGATGATCAGACTTTTGGCGTCACCGACGTTCGCGATGATGCTGAAGAGTTCGATGTTGTCCACAAGTTTAATGCCCTCCGCGCTGCCGCCTTTGACACCGAAGACGACCATTCCGCCCGCGCCGTCCGGCAGGTACTTCTTCGCGAGATCGTACGAGGGATCGCCGGGAAGTCCGGGGTAACGGACCCATGCGACTTTCGGATGATTCTTCAGGAATTCCGCGACTTTCAGCGCGTTCGAACTGTGACGCTCCATGCGCAGCGGAAGCGATTCCGTTCCCTGGAGGAAAAGCCAGGCGGCGTCCGGGGCAAGCGTCGGTCCCTGATTGCGCAGTCCGACGGTGCGCAGACGGAGGATGAACGCCAGCGGATTGAGCGGCCCGAGATCATGTGCGAAACGGAGACCATGATAACCGCGATCCGGCTCGTTGTAAAGAGCGAACTTCGGGTCGGTCCAGTCAAAGTTTCCGGCATCGATCACCACGCCGCCGATGCCCGTGCCGTGTCCGCCGATCCACTTCGAGAGCGAATGAATGACGATGTTTGCGCCATGTTCAATCGGACGGAGCAGCGTCGGGGGCGTGAAGGTTGCGTCCACAATCAGCGGGAGATGATGTTTCTTCGCAACAGCCGCGTACTGCTTGATGTCGGCGACGTCAAGCACGGGGTTGCCCACGGCTTCAATGTAGATAGCGCGGGTTTTCTCGTTGATTGCGGCCTCGGTCGCGGCGAAATCGTTCACCGGAGCGAAACGGACGTGGATGCCCTGCTGCGGGAGAATCGCATCGAACTGAGTGAAGGTTCCGCCGTAAAGGTTGTTTGCGGAAACGAGCTCATCGCCCTGTTTCAGGATGTTGGTAACGGCAAAGTAGATCGCAGCGGTTCCGCTGGAGAGGGTAAGCGCGGCGGCGCCGCCGTCGAGCTGAGCCAGGCGTTTCTCAAGCACGTCGTTGGTGGGGTTCATCAAACGGCCGTAGATGTTTCCGGATTCGCGCAGCGCGAACAGGTCTGCGCCGTGTTTGGAGCTTTTGAAATTGAACGCTGTCGTGCGGTAGACCGGAACCGCGCGGGCGAGCGTGGCGGGATCGGGTTCCTGTCCGGCGTGAAGAGCGAGCGTTTCGATATGGTATTTGCGTTTGCTCATAGGGTAAAATCTCCTGTGTAAATTCCGTCGCGTTGAATCAGTTGTTGAAAAGCCAGCTGGAGAGATAGCGTTCGCCGGTATCGGGAAGAAGCGCTATGATGCGTTTCCCCGCGTATTCCGGACGCTTGCTCAGCTCGAGCGCGGCGAAGAGGGCGGCGCCGGAGCTGATGCCGATCAGGAGTCCTTCCTGCGTGGCGGCTGCACGGGCGACGTCGCCGGCTTCCTCGGATTTGACCTTGAAGACCTCATCAATAAGCTTGGTATCGAGAACGGAGGGAATGAAACCCGCGCCGATACCCTGCAGTTTGTGAGGACCGGGTTTGCCGCCGGAGATAACCGGCGAATCAAAGGGTTCCACGGCGACAATCTTTACATTCGGATTCCGCGCTTTCAGAACCGAACCGACGCCGGTCAGCGTTCCGCCCGTTCCGACTCCCGCGACGAACGCATCAACTTTGCCGTCGGCATCCTTCCAGATCTCCTCGGCGGTGGTGTGTCTGTGGTATTCCGGGTTTGCGGGGTTGGCGAACTGCTGGGGGATGAAGGAGCCCGGATGAGACTTCTGCAGCTCCTCGGCCTTTTCAATTGCGCCTTTCATGCCTTTTGCACCTTCGGTCAGAACGAGTTCCGCTCCGTAGGCGGCAAGAAGCTTGCGGCGTTCCACGCTCATGGTATCAGGCATGGTGAGAATCAGTTTGTAGCCTTTGACCGCGGCGACGAGAGCAAGTCCGATTCCGGTGTTGCCGCTGGTGGGTTCGATGATAAGTGCGCCCGGAGCGATTTTACCGTTCTTTTCCGCATCCTCGATCATGCCGATCGCAATACGGTCCTTGACACTTCCGGCGGGGTTGAAATATTCGACTTTGACCAGAACCTCGGCGCCGCCCTTGTTGAGCTTGTTGATCCGGACAAGCGGGGTGTTGCCGACCTTTTCGAGAATTGTGCTGTAAATCTTTTCAGACATTGTCATTTCTCCTTCTTAAAGTCTACCTATTTGGTTGTAATGGCGTTAATATAC
>URNE01000347.1 GCA_900549045.1 uncultured bacterium
ATCAGGGAATATACTTGTTTTTTTGCGGAATGCAATCTATATTATCAAGGAAAATGAAAGGAATTTTAGAATGCCGAAAACGATTCTGCTGATCCGCCATGCAAAACCGCAGCCGTTCGGGCTTGTCCGCAACGATTTCGACCGTTCGCTGGATCCGCGCGGCGTGCTCGAAGCCAAAAAAGCCGGAACCGGACTGCGGAAGTGCGGGATTCTTCCGGAACTCTGCGTGTCGAGCCCGGCACCGCGTGCGCTCTATACTCTGCGTCTGATGCTGACGGAGATGAAACTGGATCCGGAACAGATTGTGACCGACCGCGCAATTTACGAGGGAGATCTCTCCGCACTCCTGAATATTGTCCGCGCATTTCCGGATGAGGTCTCCTGCGCGGCGCTTTGCGGACACAATCCGGGAATTTCCGAACTCGCCGGACAGCTCTTCAACAGCAGTCTGCCGGCAATGAACACCTGCGAAGTCGTTTCGCTGACCCTTGAAACGGATCGCTGGATCGACGCCGGGCTCGTTCCCGCCGTCTGTACGTTCCGTCTGACATCCGGTTCCCGCGCATGAAGAAAATTTACTGCGATCCCGCCCAGACTCTCGGCTGCGCCGGCTGCGGCAAGTGCTGCGGCAGCTGGGGCGTGCCTGTCACCGGAGAGGAGTTCCGCCGGATCTGCGCACTGCCGCTGACGGGGCTTCCCGTGCCTGTTGAGCGGTGTTTCAAGCGGACGAAGGAGGGATTCTGGCTGGCGAAGCGGGACGGGCGCTGCATCTTTCTCGATGCGGAGAAAAAATGCCGGATTCATGCGCAGTTCGGGTTCGAGGCAAAGCCGCTGACCTGCCGTCTCTATCCGCTGGATGTGCGGACATGGAGCGACGGTTCGGTTTCCGCTTCTTTGCGCTGTGACTGTCCCGCCGCCGCATGCGGACAGGGGACGCCGCTGGGACAGTGCGGAAAACAGATTTCCGCATTCGCCGGGGAGCTGGAAGGACGCCGGAAAACGGCGACGGCGGACTACTCGGATGTCCTCGCTCCGGAAGTCGTGCGTCTGCATGAGATCGCGGATGCGTACGAACGGATTCTGATGGAGCGGTCCGTACCGCTGAACGTCCGGTTTTATGCGGCGGCGTGTCTGGTTCATTTCCATTCCAAGCCGGGGAATTCCGATGACATTCTGGAGGCGGAGGAGTTCGGAGAGGATGCGTTTTCGTTTTTCCGGAGGAGCGTGGATCACCTGAGCGCGTGTCTGGCCGATCCGCCGAAACTGCGGCGCGATGCGCTTGTCGCGTTCCGCTTCCTGTTCTGGAACTTTTTGCGGGCGGATGAATCCGCATCGTTTTTGCTCCGCCTGAGAGGAACGTTCGATTCGCTGCGGTTCATTCTCGGCGGGGGGACGCTGAAGCGGACGTCGGCGGGGTATGATGTGAATGCAAAAGGAGTGTTTGCCGCGATGAGGCGCTGTACACCGGAGCCGGGGGCGTTCGAGCCGTATCTGCGTTTCCTGCGCGGACGCCTTGCGTCTCTGCACTTCTGCGGGACGCCGTCGCACGGGCTGACGTTCGAGGAGGGAATGCTGTATCTGCTGGCGTCGTATCCGGCGGTTCGTGCGCTGTCATCGCTTTCGGCGCTGTCTCACGGGAAACTTCAGTTCAGCACGGAGGATGTGACGCGCGCGGTGATGCGGCTGGATCACGGTTTTCTGCGGACGGGGCTTTATGCGCTGAAATCCATGCGGAGTTCGCTGCGGAAGCTCGTTTCGGAAGAGAATTTCGCGGCGTTACTTGCCTGTTGTCCGGAGAAGACGGAATGACGCGGCGTCGCGGTCGATTCCGCGGAGACGTTCAACCGGAATTCTTTCGGGGCAGATGAAGGTTATCACCCACATTCTGCCGTTTTCAACAAGCAGATAATCAATGATCCGTTTCTTTTTCAGGACATATTCCATGCGTATGGCGCCGAGTCTGCCGATTTGAAAACTGGTCTGGACGATCCCGCCGGAAAGATTTTTGTCTTTATAAAGCTCGTCCTCTATTGCCCGGCGATGAAAATAGAGATCGCCGAAAGATTCCATCGAAACGATGTTGAGCAGGAGAGGAATTTTGCCCGTCAGATCGCGCCAGGCGGTGAGTTTGACTGATTCATCCTTCAGCATCCGGTCTATGAGAGAAGATGTTTCCCATTTCCCGGAAAGGCTGATCGTAAAATCTTTTGTACCGAACTCCGTCGCGGAGAGCGCCGCCGTGAAAAGGAGGAGCAGAAGGAGGAGGCGACGCATCATCCTGCGGCATTCCGTTTCGCGTTGGCGCGCTTGATTGCCGTATGAACCGCGGCTTCGAGACTGCCGGTGTCGGCCAGGCCTTTCCACGCGATTTCAAAAGCGGTTCCGTGGTCGACGCTTGTCCGGATGATCGGGAGACCCATTGTGGAGTTGACGCCTTTGTCGAACGCCAGCATCTTGAACGGGATGTGGCCCTGGTCGTGGTACATGGAGACGATGCCGTCGAAGGTGTTGCGGATGGAGTCGATGAAGAGCGTGTCGGACGGATAGGGGCCGGAAACGTCCATGCCGCTTTCTTTGAGTTTGCGGACGGCGGGTTTTACGACGGTTTCGTCCTCGGTTCCCATGTGACCGTTTTCCCCCGCGTGGGGGTTGAGTCCGGCAACCGCGATGCGGGGATGTTCCGCGCCCTCGGCCTTCGCGGCTTCTTCGACAAGTTTCGCAACTTCGACGATGCGCTCCTGGGTCACGTGCGCGGAAACGTCTTTGAGAGCGATGTGGGTGGTCACGAAAATGACGCGCAGTTTGCCCGCCGACTGCATCATGGCGAAACGGTCGGTTCCGCAGAGTTTCGCAACGAGTTCGGTGTGCCCGGTGAACGGAATTCCCGCTTCATTGATTGCCGCTTTGTTGACGGGACAGGTGACAATCGCATCGGCTTTTCCAGCCAGGACGTCTTCGGTTGCGCGGACGACGGTGTCGTATGCGAGCTTTCCGGTTTCTGGCGAGAGTTCGCCCGGAGCCAGTTTCGCAAAGGGAAGGGAGCCGACGGGGACGATATCCGGCGTGACTTCCGGGGCGAAAAGCTCCGCGGCCTTGCGGATGATCTCTGCGGGCCCGTAGAGGCGGATATCCGCCGCCGAAGTCAGTCCCTTGTTCCGGAGAATACGCACGGCGATTTCCGGTCCGATTCCGGCGGCATCGCCGACCGACAGAGCTATGACGGGTTTCCGCATGTTCTGCCGTTATGCGTTTTTGGACGCAAGAAATTGCGCTTTCTTCTCTTCAAGAAGGAGCCCGACCTGATCGGTATTGATCGGCATGTAACCCTTTTCCTTGAGATAGTCAATAAAACCGAGCCAGTCCTGATGATT
>URNE01000348.1 GCA_900549045.1 uncultured bacterium
AGCCTGTCAGGAACTCGGATTTGAATTTCCCGAAATCACCGCGTGGATCCGCGCGGTGAAAAAAGATTTTGAACTTGTCAAAAGCATGGGACTCAAGGAGACGGGCATTCTGACCTCCTGTTCCGATTATCATATCTTCCTGAAACTGCGCAAGACCCGCCGTCAGGCGCTTGATTCCTACAAGGAAATCGTCGAAGCGGCTCTCGAAAACGGTGTCCGCCCGCGCTGTCATCTTGAAGACGCCACCCGCGCGGATTTTGAAGGATTCGTCATTCCCATGATCAACGAACTCAATGACCTCTGCGCCGGAACCGGAATGAACGTCAAAATCCGCCTCTGCGACACGATGGGATACGGTCTGCCCTTCCCCAACGTCCCCGCGCCCCGCGGAGTTCCCGCCATGCTCGACATGATTCTTTCCGAAACCGATACGAAATCGGAACAGCTCGAATGGCACGGACACAACGACTTCCACAAAGTTCTCGCAAACGGCGTCTGCGCATGGCTCTACGGCTGCTCCGCCGTCAACGGGACCTTCCTCGGATTCGGGGAACGCACCGGAAACCCGCCGATCGAAGGGCTCGTCTTCGACTGGATGGGTCTCACCGGAATCAACGACGGAATCGACACCACCGCCATCACGGAAATGGCGGAGTTCTTCCGTACAAAAATCAAACACGAAATCCCCCCCAACTTCCCGTTCGTCGGAGCCGATTTCAACACCACGCGCGCCGGAATCCATGCGGACGGACTGACCAAGAACGAGGAAATCTACAACATTTTCGACACGGAAAAATTTCTGAACCGCCCCTGCCGCGTCGCCGTCTCCAACACCTCCGGTCTTGCGGGCATCGCATACTGGGTGCAGGAGAACACGCCGAAAGGCGCGGGCATCCGCAAGGACACCCCCGGCATCATCGCCATCCGCGACTGGATCGACGCCGAGTACGCCCGCGGGCGCACGACCTCCATCAGCGACAACGAGATGCGCGAACAGGTCCGCCTCCATCTCCCGGAAGTCCTCTGAGGAGAACCGCGCATGATCCGCGACCTTTCCGTTCAATGCTCCGGCGAAGAGACGGATCTCGCCCCGTTCGCGGTCCGCAACAACGAATCCGCCGGACGCCGCTACCCGGAGATCAGCCATCCCTTCCGAACCGACTTCCAACGGGACCGCGACCGGGTTCTGCACAGCCGCGCATTCCGCCGTCTCGAATACAAAACCCAGGTTTTCCTGAGCGGGTCCGGCGACCACCTCCGCACCCGCCTCACCCACACGATCGAAGTTGCCGCAATCGCCCGCACCATCGCCCGCGCCCTGCGTCTGAATGAAGACCTGGCGGAAACGATCTCCCTCGCCCACGACATCGGACACACGCCGTTCGGACACGCCGGAGAGCGCGCACTCAATTCACTCATGAAGGGACACGGCGGATTCGACCACAATCTTCAGGCCCTCCGCCTCATCGACGACCTCGAAATCAAATATCCGGATTTCGACGGGCTCAACCTCTCGTGGGAAATCCGCGCCGGACTGCTCAAGCACCGCGAAGAACCGATCTGGCTCGACGGGCATCTGCTTCCCGCGCATCCCTCGCTCGAAGCCCAGGTCGCCGACCTTGCCGACGACCTCACCTATTACGGACACGACACCGACGACGGCTTGGACTCCGGGCTCATCACGATTGAAATGCTCGAAACCATTCCGCTTTGGAACATGGCTGCGGAAAAAGCGCACGATGCCGGACTTCATGAAAAAGATGAACGCTATGCAGCTTTCACGGTGCGCTGTCTCATCGACATGATGGTCGGCGACGCAATCCGGTATTCGGATCATCTGCTGGAACAATACGCGCCGAAGAGTTCCGCCGACGCCCGCGCCCTTCCCTGCAAGCTGATCTCATTCAGCTCTGAATTTGAACCGTTCACGCTTCAGCTGCGCGAATTTCTTTATCACAACCTTTATTTTCATCCGGACATCGCGGTGCTGAACGCGGAATCGCTCGAAAAAATGAAACTCCTGTTTGAAGTTTACATGAATGAACCGGAACTTCTCGGCAAAAAATCGCGCCGCCGGAAATCGCAGGATTCCCTTGAGCGCATCGTTGCGGATTACATTGCCGGCATGACCGACACTTTCGCACTGAAAGAATACCGGAAATTCAGCGGGAAACACTGAAATTCTTCCGTTTTTTCCGTTTCGGCATTTGCAATCCGCCCGTTTCCGGGCTATTGTTTCAGGAAACACAGAGAGGAGTTCTGTACAATGGATTCAAATAAAAGACCCGAAAACATGATCCGCATCACCACGAAAGAACTTGCGGATCAGTTCATCAAAGAACAGATTGATCTCATCCGCAAACAAGTCGGCGACCGCAAGGTTCTGCTCGCGCTCTCGGGCGGAGTCGACAGCTCGGTTGTCGCGGCTCTGCTCATCAAGGCAATCGGCAAACAGCTTGTCTGCGTGCATGTCAACCACGGCCTCATGCGCAAGGGAGAAAGCGAACAGGTCGTCAAGATCTTCCGTGACCAGATGGACGCAAACCTCATTTACATCGACGCCACCGACCGCTTCCTCGACAAGCTGGCCGATGTTTCCGATCCGGAAACAAAGCGCAAAATCATCGGAGGCGAATTCATCCGCGTTTTCGAAGAGGAGGCCCGCAAACTCCAGGACGTCGATTTCCTCGCGCAAGGCACGATCTATCCGGATATCATCGAGAGCAAAGGGGTCAAGGCGCATCACAACGTCGGCGGCCTGCCCGAAGACTTGAAGTTCGAACTCGTCGAACCGGTCAAGCTGCTCTTCAAGGACGAAGTCCGAGTCGTCGGCTCCGCCCTCGGACTTCCGGACGACATGGTCTACCGCCAGCCCTTCCCCGGCCCCGGACTCGGCGTCCGCTGCACCGGAGCAATCACCCGCGACCGTCTTGCTGCACTCCGCGAATCCGATGCGATTCTGCGCGAAGAGTTTGACAAAGCCGGACTGACCGGAAAAGTCTGGCAGTTTTTCACCGTCGTTCCAGACTACCGTTCCACGGGCGTCCGCGACGGCAAACGCGTCTTCGACTGGCCGGTCATCATCCGCGCGGTGAACACAGTCGATGCGATGAGCGCGACTGTTCCGGAGCTTGACTGGGCTCTGCTCAAGAAAATCACGCAGCGCATTCTGGATGAAGTCCCGGGCGTCTGCCGCGTTCTCTACGACCTCAGCCCGAAAGGTCCCGCAACAATCGAGTGGGAATAATTTTCTCTGACACGCGCTTTTCACGCGGCATGGAGTCTCAAGACTCCATGCCGTTTTTTTGAAACCACCTTCTCATTCAGGGATTATTTTCTATAAAAAAAGCTTATATCCTTGAAAT
>URNE01000349.1 GCA_900549045.1 uncultured bacterium
GAACTCGCACGTTAATATTCCAAACCCACTAAAAAAGGAGTTTATCATGACTCGCGAATGGAACGGATACTGGATTAACGACGGAAAGACGATGTGCGCACCGGCGGACCGGGTCGGCGCGGCGCCTTATTTGCGTAAAACATTTGTCTGTGACAACGCCCCGGAAAAAGCAACGGTGTTTCTCTGCGGACTCGGATGGCATGAACTCTATGTCAACGGACGGAAGGCCGACGACCGCGTGCTCGCGCCGGTCGTTACGCAATATGAAAAACGCGATTCGTATATCGAATACGATGTGACCGGACTGCTCAGGCCGGGCAAAAACGCGGTGGCGGTGCTCCTCGGAAACGGATGGTACAACTGTCATACGACCGAAACCTGGAGCTTCGACAAGGCTCCGTGGCGCGACTGGCCGAAACTCCTCTGCGATATCGTCGCCGACGGAAAACTCCTCGCGAAATCGGATACCTCATGGCGCTTCCACGAAAGCCCGGTCCGCTTCGATGCGCTCCGCAACGGCGAACATTATGACGCGCGGTTCGAAATCCCCGGATTCGCCGATCCCGACTTCGACGACTCCGGCTGGAAATCCGCCGTGCAGTGCAATCCGCCGGGCGGTCTGATCGTCAAAGAAGATCTCGAACCCTGCAAAGTCATGCGCGAATACGAACCGGTCGGCGAAAAGTTCATTTTCTCCTATCAGACCGTTTACGATTTCGGAACCAACCTTACCGGCTGGTGCGAAATCGAAGTCGAAGGCGTGCGCGGCGAAACCGTCAAGCTCGAATATGCGGAACAGATCCGGGCAAATGGAAATATTACCCAGGAGGAGATCGGCATGTTCATCAAAAAGGACGGCTTCCAGACCGATACCTATACGCTCAAAGGCGAGGGCGTCGAACGCTTCCGTCCGCGATTCACCTATCACGGTTTCCGCTATGTGCTTGTCTCAATCTGGAACAAAGATACGAAACTCCGTTCCATCAAGGCGCAGTTTGTTCACAACTCCTTCCGCAAAGTCGGCGAGTTCGAATCTTCCGACGCCACGCTGAACCGTCTGCAGCAGATCACCATGCAGAGTTATCTTTCCAACTTCACCGGCATTCCGACCGACTGTCCGCACCGCGAGAAGAACGGCTGGACCGGCGATGCGAACATCGCCTGCGAGACCGGACTCTGGAACCGGGACGGACACGGCGCGTACACTCATTTCATGCGTCTGCTTGCCGATACTCAGCGCGTCAGTGGACAGCTTCCCGGCATTGCTCCCTCGGGCGGATGGGGATTCAACTGGGGCAGCGGTCCCGCGTGGGACAGCCTTTTGTTTGAAGGCTGCTGGCAGGTTTACCGCTTCTACGGGGACGATTCGCTCGCCCGCGAACTCTACGGCAACATGAAGCGTTACGTCGAATATTGCCGCGGCATGTCCGAGAACAACATTGTCCGTTTCGGTCTTGGCGACTGGTGCCACTGGAACAATTCCGGAATAGTTCCGGTTGAAGTCACCTCCACCGGCTATTACTACAGCGATACGGTGCGTCTCGCCAAGTTCGCCGCCCTGTTCGGCAAAGAGGAGGATGCAAAGCGTTACACTGAGCTCGCCGCCGCGATCAGGAAGAGTTTCAATGAGAAGTTCTACAATGGCGACGGCACCTACTCGACCGGAGTCATGACCGCGCTCGCCGCGCCGCTTTTCTTCGGTCTCGCGGAGAAGGATCAGGAGCTGACCGCAAAGAAACTTGCGGAACTGGTCCGCGCGAATTCGCACAAGGCCGATTTCGGCATTCTCGGCGCGAAGTATGTTCCGCGCGTCCTTTCGGATTACGGCTATGCGGAGGATGCGTTCCGGCTCATCACGCAGCCGGAGTTCCCGGGTTGGGGGCACTGGGTGAAATGCGGCGCAACGACGCTCTGGGAGCACTGGAACGGCTGTTCGTCGCAGAACCATATCATGTACGGCGATATTTCCGCCTGGATGTATCAGTATCTCGGCGGCGCGGAGCCTTGTTTCGAAACGCCGGGATTCAAACATTTCACGCTGAAACCGAACTTTGTTCCGCAGCTTTCGCATGTGAAGATGTCGCATGATACCCCATACGGCGAGCTCCGGGTTGAATGGAGACGCGACGGAAAGTCGGTTGTGTGCGAAATTCAGATTCCGGACGGCTGCTCGGCGGATCTCGTTCTTCCCGGGAAGCCGGCGGAGAAGATCGGCGGACACTGCACCCGCACGTTTGAACTCTGAAATTTGATAAAATAAAATTAAGAACAGCGCGTCTCCGGAGCATTTTTCAGAGACGCGCTGTTTGTGTAAACAGATTGCAGTTTCGGCGCCTTCTCGGCGCGAAGTGCAGGTGGCGGATTATTCCGCGTAAGCGGCGGAGATGCGCATGTCGGCGCAGCCGTAGTACAGAATGTGTTTTCCCTTGAATTCAACAAGACCGGAGGCGAAGCAGGTGAAGTCTGCAACTCCGTAGAATTCATAGAGATGATCCGGAACAATCACGGGTTCGTCGCAGCGGGCGATGAGACGCGTCGGATCGTTGCGGTCGAACAGCGCCCAGCCGATGCTGTAGAACATTTTCGGATGAAGCGGAAGATAATGCGGCGAGGCGGTGCGGGCAAGCTCCTCCGCGCGCCGTTCTCCGGCGTCTCCGTTGTAGAGCAGGAGAATGCCGTCGTCGGAAATGAGCGGGGCTGCTACGGATTCGCAGAGACATTCGTCGAATTTGCCCGGACGCTGCGTCAGCGCGGGCTCGTCGAGAAGATGCCAGGTGCGGAGATCTTCCGACCAGGCGAGGCGGAGACACCAGTTGTCGTAGTACGCCCAGTATTTTCCGTTGATTTTCTCCGGAGTGACCGCGATCGCGCGCGAGGGGAGAATTTCGCCGAGAAATTCCCAGTGAACCAGGTCTTTGGAAAGCGCGGCGAGTCCCGGAGTCATGACATTGAAGCGTCCGGAGGGTTCGCGGTAGACTCCTGTGTAGGTGAGCAGCCACTCATCGCCGATTTTCACCAGACGCGGGTCTTCAAATCCGCCCTGAAACGGGGAATCGGGTCCGGGATTGAATTCGGGAACCGGTTCGGGAGACATGGTGAAATTGAAGCCGTCTTCGCTGGTCGCCCAGCCGAATGTGGAGACGCTCCAGTTGTTCTTCGTGGCGGCCTCGCGGCTGAAGTCGATGCAGCGGCAGAGCATGTGAACTTTGCCGTCCTTGACGGTTGCCGCCGGATTGAAAACGGCGTCTTTTGCGCAGGAATTCGCGTTCGGACGGAGGATCGGGTTGCCCTCGTATTTTTTGAGGCGGGCGACCCATTCAAAAGATTTCGGAAGCAGAGAAGTCATGGAGAACTCCATAGTTAA
>URNE01000350.1 GCA_900549045.1 uncultured bacterium
AAAAAGCGGAAAGAACGTGTATTTTAAAGTATAGTGTTACGCGAGGTGCTCCATGACGTTCAACAAACGGATTCTGATCAAACCGGCAATCATCCTGCTTGCCGCTCTGCTTGCGCTCGGGTACTCTCTCCGTAAGGAACGCACGGATGACCCGGTTCCGGAAATCGCGGAAATGAAACGTCTGCTCCGGGACGCCGCCCCGGGTGACGCGTCGCTGATGAAACATTACACTTCCGCAGACTCCGCGCTCTTCCGCCGGAAACTCTACGCGGAGGCGCGCCGGCTCAACGGCGTCATGCGGAAAGCGGAAAAGAAAACCTCCGCAATTCCCGCGCACTTCTTCGATTTCTCCGATTACATGTCCTACATCGGCGAACGCAGTTTTGACCGTGCGCTCGAGGTTCTCGACAAAATCCGGAACACGCCCGGACTTCCCCCGCGGGTTTATGGCGCCGTGCTCGGTGAACGCGTCCGCTGCATCGCGGAACTGCGCGGGACAGACGCCGCCGTTGCGGAATTCGACAAACTCGCCGCCGGCGCTTCCGTTCCCGTGCTAGCCCCGGCGTACAATACGTTCATCAATGTCCTCCACACGCACAAACGGACGGAGGAGGCTTTCCGGCGGACGGTTGAAGCCGGAGACCGTATTCCGGTGCATGAGGGAGAGATTTCGTTCTTCTCGCGTCTCGGCGCGGACCTTGTCCGCAACGGGGAAGGCGAACCGTGTCTTGCCGCGCTCCTGCCGCCGGATAAACGCGTTGCAGATTACACCGCCGCGCTCCTCGGCATGGCGGATGCCCTCGCCGCGCGAGGCGAAAGCGCGAAAGCGGACGCTCTGCTCGCCCGCTGCCTCGCCCGTCCGGAGCTCCCGGAAAAACTCAAACAGATTGTCCGGATGAAACTCAATATCATCCGGGAAAAGAAAAAGGAAACGGTGAAATGAACCCGATTGTCGAAAAAGATCTCCGTCACTTCTGGCGTCCCGCAACCCAGATGAAAGATTATGAAAATTTTGAACCGCTGCTCGTCGATTCCGCCCGCGGCTCGCGTCTGTTCCTCCGTGACGGACGCGTTCTTGTCGACGGCATCAGCTCGTGGTGGTGCAAGAGCCTCGGTCACTCGCATCCCGCCGTGCGCAAGGCGTTTGTCGACCAGGTCATGAAGTTCGAACATGTCATCATGGCGAACTGCGCCGCGGAACCCGTTGCGGAGCTCTGCGCCGCGCTTGCGGAGCTGCTGGCCCCGCTCGACCGCGTGTTCATTGCGGAAAACGGCAGCGTCTCCGTGGAAGTCGCGCTGAAAATGAGCATGCAGTACCATGCGCAGACCGGGCATCCGGAAAAGATTCATTACGCCGGTCTCCGGAACGGATACCACGGCGAAACGGTTCTCACGATGGGCGTCGGCGACTGCGAAATTTATTCCAGGCCGTTTGAACACCTCGTTCCTCCGATGCACAAGCTGGAGCCTGTTCCGTACCGCACCGGCCCCGATGCCGCCGACTGGGACGTCATGCCCGACGCGGAGTGGAAACAGGTGGAAGACGCCCTTGCGCCGCTCGCCCCGACTCTTGCCGCGATTGCCTTTGAACCGGTCATTCAGGGCGCCGGCGGAATGCGGGTTTACTCTCCCGACTTCCTCCGCCGTCTGCGCAAATGGGCGACTGCGAACAACGTCCTGCTCATTGCCGATGAGATTTTCACCGGCTTCGGCCGCACCGGAAAGTGGTTCGCCTGCGACTGGGCGGGAATCCGCCCGGACTTCATGACGCTTTCCAAAGGTCTTACCTCCGGATTCGCTCCGATGGCGGTCGTCATGACCTCCTCCAAAGTTTTCGACGCCTTCTATGCGGATTATTCGACCGGACGCACCTTCATGCATTCGACAACGTATTCCGGTTACGCTCCCGGCGCCGCCGCCGCGCTCGCGGTGATTCGGACTCTGAAGGAGGAGAACATTGTGGATTCCGTTGCTGAACGGGCGCCCGGACTCCTCGCGCGGATGAGGCGGGTCGCCGACGAGACCGGGGCTCTCGCGAACCTGCGCGGAGTCGGCTTCGCGGTCGCCGCGGATATCGTTGATCCCGCAACAGGAAAACCCTTTCCGAAAGAAAAACGTGTGGGATTCGAGTTCTTCAAGCGCGTCGTGAACCACGGCGTTCTCCTGCGTCCGATCGGCGACAGCTTCTATTTTCTGCCGCCGCTGAACACGACGGACGACCTTCTCGACCAGATGGCCGAAGGCTCCGTTGCCGCACTGAAGGAGACTCTGAGCGCGCTCTGATGCGCGCCGGAGCGGTTCAGTTCCGCGCGAGCGAATTCGCGGAGGGCTGGATCAGCAGTTCTTTGAGCGTGCGCTTTTCGCGCGGCGTTTCAAGAAAGTCACAGAAGTAAGAGGTTGAGGCGATTCCGATCTGAACCGGGCAGAACCCGATGACGGGGAAGCGGAGCGCCTCCATGACCGGCAGCGAGGGCGAGGCGTTCACGAGAATCTGTCCGCGCGCATTCATGTCAAGCCCGTGCTTGAGGCAGACTTCGCAGAAGCCGAGCGCGACATAATCGTCCGTAATCCAGAAGAACGTTCCGTTTTCAATCTCCTCAAACAGCTCCGTCGCAAGATTGCGTCCGGTGTCGATGGCGGTATGCACGTGGGAGAAGTTCTTGATGTCGATCTGGCGCATTCCGGGGAAAATTTCCGCTTCCATGTCTGGCGCATGGAAGGACGGTTCGGTGACGATGCGGATTGTTTTCGGCGGATTTTTGCGTTCGATGAATTCGCGGGAGAGTTCGATGAGTTTCCGGAAATCGTAGCGGCTGACGCAGAGCTTGCGGTTCGGCAGAATCTCCGGCGGCGCGTTTACGAGCATGAGCGGAGCGGGATTGTTTGCGGACGAAAGTTCTTTCGCCATGGAGTTTCCGCCCATGATTCCGCAGACGCGGTCGCCGAAGACATGAAGGTGCGCGGATGTCATTTCTTCGCGGAAGAGCGGATGCCCGAGATATCCGCGCGAGGCGAGAGTCTGGAGAATCGCGCTGAGCCGGAGTTCAAAAAAGACGTTGATCTGAGAGGGAAAATGAAAGTGGGGGATCAGAACCACCCGGTTGAACGTGCTGAGCGTATCGAGCGTGCCGCGGTTGGCGACGTAGATCCCGGATGCGGATTTGCAGGAGAGAATGCCGTTGTTTTCGAGCAGTGAAACGGCTTTCCGGACCGTGATGATGGAAACGCCATATTGTTCGCAAAGGTCTTTCAGAGTACAGAAGAAATCCCCGTTTTTGAGTTTTCTGACAATGATGTCGGTCCCGATTTTATCGGCGAGGACTCGGTACATCGGTTTAAAAGATTTGCTGTTCGGCACGGG